>CAZBHD010000099.1:0-4491 GCA_964491985.1 uncultured Candidatus Nitrosopelagicus sp.
GGTCGTGCAACACCTAAGAATGATATCATGACACATTTTGAAATAGTGGCGCAGGAGGTATAATTATGTCCGCAGTAAAAAATGTAATTAAAGATAACTATAACATGATGCTGCTAAATAATTATTTAAAAGTAAAAATTAAAGAATCTGGATTTTCAAAAGTTGAGGTAGCAAAAACACCCACAGGTACAAGAGTAGTCCTGTATGTAACACGCCCAGGTATAGTTATTGGAAGAAAAGGGACTGGTATTAGAGAACTAACGGAAAAATTAGAAAATGAATTTGGTTTAAAAAACCCCCAACTTTCTGTGGAAGAAATTAAAAAACCAGAGTTATCTCCTAGAGTAATGTGTAATAGAATGGCATCACATCTTGAAAGAGGAACTGCATTTAGACGTGCAACAATGTGGACAATACAACAAATTATGGAAAATGGTGCAATGGGCACACAAATAACAATATCTGGCAAACTTCGTGGTGACAGATCTGCATTTGAAAAGCATGTCGCAGGAATTTTACCAAGAGCTGGACACCATGCAGATGTAATTGTTGATGAAGATATTGTTCATGTAGAAACACCAATGGGACTAATTGGAGTGAGAATTAGAATTGCTAGAAAAGAAAAATACGTACCAGAATTTGAACTTAAAGGGAAAAAAGAGATGGAGCAGAAGCAAAGTCTAGAAGATAAGAAAAAAGAAGATGAATCTATCGCAAAAGCCGAGTCGGAATCAGAAATCATAAAAATAGAAGCAGAAAAGATGAAGGCAATGCCAGATACTATGGAAAAAGATGAGGAGTTGATGAAATAATGGGTAAATTAAGGATGAAGGCAGTCCGTGAATTAAATGAGGAGCATCTAAAAGATCGCATAGCGGAAATGCGAACTGAATTATCAAAATTAGAAGTAGAAAATGCTAAAGGAACATTACGGAAAGAAAGTGGAAAGATAAACCGTGTGAAAAAAGATATTGCACGACTGCTTACACGATTAAATGAGATGAAAAGTAAATGACAGACAAAATTAGGAATATTGGCATCAAAGTGAAATCACCAAAAGAAAAACCAACCGAAGGTGATAAAAAAAATCCATTTAATGGAACACTTTCAATACGAGGAAAGTTATTTGAAGGTAAAGTTGTAAAAACCAAAGCTAAGAACACGGTAGTTATACAAAAAGAATCGCCTGTGTACTTTGCTAAATTTAAACGGTATGCAAGAAGTAAGAATAGTATACATGCACATGTCCCAACTAACCTAGAAGTTAATGAAGGCGATATAGTTACTGCAGCTGAATGTAGACCTTTAGCAAAATCAGTATCATTTGTAGTAGTGGAGGTTAAAGAATAATGGGTGGAGCACGAAGTAAAGGTGGTAAAAATGTAGTTGATTTCAGACTATACGTAACTAGATCTATTCCAGTTGGAGCACGAATCATTTGTGCAGATAATACTGGTGCAAAAATCTTAGAAGTCGTTAATGTACATCAACATAAGACCAGGGTGTCAAGATTACCTGCGGCTGCAGTTGGTGATTTCTGTAACGTTGTTGTTAAGAAAGGTCCAGCTGAATTAAAAAAACAAATTTTCGGTGCAGTCATAATCAGACAAAAATATGCAGTAAACAGAATTAATGGTGTAAGAGTTCAATTTGAAGATAATGCTGGTGTATTAATTACACCTGAGGGAGAAGTAAAAGGAACTGACATTAAAGGACCTGTAGCATTAGAAGCAACGGAAAAATGGCCAAGAGTTGCAAACTTGGCATCTATGGTGGTATAAAATGAAATCAACTAAAATGAGGAATAAACAGATTTACTATGCAACGATGAAAACAGCAAGTTCACAATTATCATGTTTACTTTCAAAAAATTTGAGAAAGAAATATGGTAAAAGAACCATTCGTGTGTTAGAAGGTGATTCCGTGAAGGTTATTCGTGGAGAATTCACTGGCGTGGATGGAAAAGTCACAAAAGTTTCTAATGCTGACGGAGGATTATCTATTGAAGGTGTGAAAAAAGAGAAATTAAAAGGCGAGAAATATGATGTGTATATACATACAAGTAACATTGAGGTTACTGCATTAAATACTGATGACAAATGGAGAATCAATAAACTAGAAGGTAAAAATGTCAGAGCGGCAAGACCTGAAAATGAGGCAAAGAAAGTAGAATCAAAGGAAGAAAAAAATACTATTAAAAAAGAGGAAAAAAAATCAAACCCAACAAATAAAAAAACAAATCAAGAAAAAAAGAAAGAGGAGAAAAAATAATTGGTAAAGATAGCAGGTAGCAAAAAATTAAAACGACAAATGGCTCCACTATTTTGGGGAATTACTAGGAAAGAAAAACGATTTGTTGTAACTGTACGGCCAGGCACACATGGAAAAAATGTATCGATTTCATCTGCAGTGTTCTTGCGTGATATGTTGAAGACTGTTAAAACATTACGAGAGGCAAAATATGCAATATACAATGGCAAAGTTATGGTTGATGGTATAAAACGAAAATCCTTACATCACGGAATAGGTTTAATGGATGTTATAGAACTTGATGGTGTAAAAGAAGTATATCGTTTGGTTCCAAAAGATGGCACACTATTACAGCCAATTATAATTGACAGTGTAGAGAAAACAAAAAAGCTTGTTCAAGTGAAATCTAAAACAACTATCAAAAATGGTAAAACACAAATTGGATTTCATGATGGTCGTTCACTAATAGACGATACAGATATCAGTGTCGGTGACACATGCGTTATGCAAATTCCAGAGCAAAAAATACTCGATGTTGTTAAATTAGAAAATGGAGTACAAGGATTGATTATAAGAGGAGCAAATGCAGGAAAAATTGGTTTAATTAAAAAAATTAAAGAAGGTACATTTGTTCTTCCTAAACGAGCTGATTTTACACTAGAAGATAGACAAATCGAAATTCCTACCAGTATAATTATGCCAATAGGAAAAGAAAAACCGGTGATACAAATTAGGTGATAAAATGTCAGAAAAGTCTCAAAATAAAATGAAGGAAATTAAATTAGAAAAAGTAGTTCTGAATATGGGTGTCGGTAAATCTGGTGATGCGATAGAAACTGCAAAAAAAGCACTAGATCAAATTTCAAATAAGAAATCATGTAATCGTTCTGCAAAAAAAGCACATAGAGATTGGGGTGTTAGAAAAGGAGAGCCTATTGGCGCCGCAGTTACAATACGAGGTAATGATGCAAATGTTTTATTAAAAAAACTATTTGAGGCAAAAGGAAATAATGTAAATGGAAGATCATTAGATAAAATGGGTAATCTGTCATTTGGAATCAGAGAACATATTGATATTCCAGGGATAAAATATGACCCAAAAATTGGCATCTTAGGATTAGATGTGTCAGCTAGATTAACACGTCCTGGATATAGCATCAGAATTAGAAGTAAACATAAAGCAAGTGTTGGGAAATCACATAAAATTACAGCTGCTGAAGCAAAAGAGTACCTGACAAAAGAATTTGGAGTTGTAATTTCCTAATGGCTAAGGATAGATCATATGGTGATCGTGGAACTGGATTTACAGCGAGAACTGAAAAGAAATTTGGAAGAGGCTCAAGATGGTGTAGGATTTGTGGCTGTTATACATCATGCATAAAAAAATATGATTTACATTTATGTAGACAGTGTTTTAGAGAAGTTGCAAACTCTCTGGGATTCAAAAAATTACGGTGATATGCTTGCCAGCAACTAATGTCTTAGCAAATTTATTTGTCACAATAGACAACACTGAGTCTAGGAGAAAATCAGAATGTGTTATACTCCCTACATCAAAATTAGCTGTTGATGTATTAAACACACTCAAAAAAGATGGGTACATTAAGGATTTTGAACATATTGATGATAAACGTGGTGGTAAATTTAAAATTGAATTATTTGCAAAAATATCAAAATGTGGCTCAATTACACCACGTTTCAAAGTAAAGAAAAACGAATATTCAAGTTGGGAGCAACAATATCTTCCATCATATAGTAGAGGGATATTATTGGTTACAACAAATCAAGGTGTAATGTCACATCATGAAGCTGCAAATAAGGGTCTAGGAGGATTTCTGATAGGGTATGTCTACTGAACAATTAGGAAAATTTTCAACTGAAGTTGAAATCCCAGAAAACGTAAAGGTGTCATTGAAATCATATATGCTAACTGTTGAAGGACCGCTTGGAAAAACCCATAAAAACTTCAAAAAAATTCCAGTTGACATAGATGTTGATGAGAAAAAGGTTTCGTTAAAAGCACAAGGTACTAGAAATTCAAACTATGCAATAATGAACACAGCACGTTCTCTCATAAGAAATCTAATGGAAGGTGTGGTTGATGGTTATACAATAAAAATGAAAGTTGTGTTTTCACACTTTCCTATTAATGTAAAAATTGATGGTAAACAAGTACTGATTGAAAACTTTCAAGGTGAAAGATCTCCAAGAGTGACTAAAATTTGGGGTGCAACTAAAGTT
>CAZBHD010000100.1:0-5961 GCA_964491985.1 uncultured Candidatus Nitrosopelagicus sp.
GGCAACTGGTTCAACGTTTACCTTTAATAATTTCTTATCAATGTTAAGTATACTCCACTGTGAACCACGTAAAACAAAAATGTCTCCTTGATCAATACTACCGACGAAGACTGAGTCGAGAGTTCCAAGCCATTTTTTGCTTGTTATATCAACTACTCTATATTTTAAAATATCTGGGATGGTTGAAAGATTTTCGAAATGGTATCTAAACGATCTTCCTTTCGAGTCCCAAAAAGACATTCGTTCTCTATCAAAGAATATAAGATATTGTGAATCAAGTGCGTCTAAAACATTCGAAAATTCTTCTATTGTTAAATTTCTAAATGGGTAAGCTTGCTTTATTATCTTGAATCCAGTTTCTATAGATATATCACCTAATTGCTTGGTCATTCCAACTAAATGGTGTGCAAGAACATCAAGTGGGTGATCATGAATTTTTTGTTCTTCAATTGACGATTCTTCAATTCTTTCTATTATGGCATGGGTCTCAAACTCATCGTCTGCATGATTTGTAATGATTAATCCTTTGGCAGATGCATCCCTATTGTGTTTGCTTCGACCAATTCTCTGCATGAATTTAGAAACTTGCCTTGGTGAGCCGTAATGAATGACTAAATCAATAGAGCCAATATCCAATCCAAGTTCAAGTGATGAAGTACATACTACAATGCCAGGTATGCCATCGCGAAGAATAGTTTCAGTCTCTTCTCTTACCTGTCTGGAAAGTGAACCATGATGCAAATCTATTCTCATACTTGTTCTTTCTTTTAATACTGAAGCAAGTGTTTCTGATTCACCACGAGAGTTGGTGAATAAAAGCACGGGCGAATGAATCTTCATTTCTTTAACATAGTCAATAATTCCATCAGCAACTTCATTGATGCCACCCTCAACAAATTTTACGTCCACATCATAATTGCGGATTGATTTATCATGTATAATCTCACATTTCCTGTTATTTCCAACAAGAAATTTACCTGCCTGAGAAACATTACCTACTGTTGCTGATAACCCAACTCGATGGATCTCTTTATTAGAGTTGTACTGTAATCTTTCCAAACTGATCGACAGTTGAGATCCCCGTTCACTCGGTAAAAGTTCATGAAGTTCATCTATTACTACCCACTCCAATTCAGATAATGCAGAAAGGTATTTTCCTTGAGATAGTAAAATCACTAGTGTTTCAGGAGTTGTGATCAATATGTCTGGAGGCGAATCTCTGATTTTTCTCCTATTCGCTTGTGTTGTATCACCATGTCTAATTTTAATATCAAGATCTTCAATTTCACCGTAGGTGATGATTCGCCTAAAGACATCTCGATTTAATGCACGTAGTGGTGTAATGTATAATGCTTTGATCTTACCGGGAATCTTTGATTTCTTGATCTGTGAGAAAATAGGAATTACTGAGCATTCTGTTTTGCCAGAACCGGTTGGTGCTATTATCAATGAATTTTTTTGTTCAAAAATTTTTGGTATAGCCTGTTGTTGTATCTCAGTAAGTTTGCTAAAACCTAATGAGTTGAACTTAGCAATTAATGAAGTATCAATTGCTTTCTTCTTTCTTTTGCCTAATTCTAGTTCGCTCATAAACCATTACGCCTGCAAGACCTAATGCAATTAATATCACTGTGATGAATGGGATTGAATCAAAGATATCTGCCATATTTAGAATAGAATCTAGAGATTAAATAAATCAAGGTATTTCAACTAGTCCAATTTTTTCAATTTTATAATAAAATTGAGTTTTCTGAGAAAAGGGGAATGAAACAGTTCCTAGATAATGATCTTTTTGTTTCTCAAGTTTAATTTTTTGATGAGTATAATTGTCTATTGAATGATTAAACTTTTCATATTCAGTATTATTAGATGTCATTAGTTGATTTGTAATGATAACAGGAATTTTTTTGTCAATTGCTAATTCTGCCAAACTACGCATATAATTCATAAATTTCTGTTGTTGAAGATTAAACTGCTCTTTTCTTGTATATTCGAATGAAAACAAGTCTGCTATATTATCAATAATTAACAATAGAATGTTATCAATTCTTTTAATTTTTTGTATCAATTCGATCTGTTCGGCGGTGTTTGTAACTCTTGCAATTTGTAATCGATTTAACAAAGAATCATCTAGATCTCTATTTTTTATAATTTGAAGAACTCTTTCTGGTCTAAAATTACCAGTAGTGTCTACAAACAAAACATTTTTTCCGCTTTTAAGAAGATTTAATGAAATTTGTAGAGCCATCTGAGTTTTTCCTGTACCCCTAAAACCAAAAATATCAGTAATTATTCCATTTTTAATTCCACCACCTAGTACTTTATCCAGCTTTTTTAGTTGAGTTGTAATCATTAGAATTACTTTAGTAGTATCAAAAAATAAGTGATCACTATATTTTTCAAGCAAGACTTTATATTCTCAAAAAAGTCGCTTGAACTCAAGTGTAAAATTATTGTCACAAACAACAGCATCTAAACGACCATTAACAACTTTACAAAAGAGTGTCAAAAAAACAGTAATTGTTAGATTAAAAAACGAAGTAGAGTATAAAGGAAAAATGAAAAATGTTGATTCCTACATGAATCTGATCATGACTGAAGCCGAAGAGCTTAATGGTGGAAAAGTGGTAGGAAAATTTGGAAGAGTTATTCTAAGAGGAAACAACGTCCTTTTCATAAAATTAGAAGACGAAATCTAATTTTTTGATTAGTATGTCAAAGAACTATCTTTTTACATCTGAATCAGTAACAGAAGGTCATCCAGACAAAGTTTGTGACAAAGTTTCTGATGCAGTTCTAGATGAATTTCTGAGGGGTGATGCTGACTCCAGAGTCGCGGTTGAAACCATGACAACTACTGGATTTGTTGGCATTGCAGGCGAAGTTACATCAAAAGCAAGTTTCGACATTGAACGTGTAATAAGAAAAACAATTGCTGAAATTGGATATAATGATCCTGATTTAAAATTTGATTCAGATTCATGTGAAGTTATGGTAAAGCTGGATAAGCAAAGTCCAGATATCTCACAAGGTGTAACCGCAAATGATAATAAAGAACAAGGTGCTGGTGACCAAGGTTTGATGTTTGGATATGCAACAAATGAAACGGAGGAATTAATGCCATTACCTATACTATTAGCGCATAAATTAACCAAAAGACTTACTGATGTAAGGAAAAATGGTGAATTACAATGGGTTAGACCAGATGGTAAATCACAAGTCTCAGTTAGATATGAAAATGACAAACCAAAACAGTTGGAGGCAATTGTCATTTCCACACAACACTCTCCTGAAATTTCACACACTGAAATAACGAAACAGATTACTGAACATGTAATAAAACCAGTTTGTGGTGATCTTTGGAACGACAGTATAAAAATACATGTTAACCCTACGGGAAAATTTGAGATTGGTGGACCTCATGGTGATGCTGGATTGACTGGAAGAAAGATAATTGTTGATACTTATGGTGGAATGGGTAGGCATGGTGGTGGAGCCTTTTCAGGGAAGGACCCATCAAAAGTGGATAGATCTGCATGTTACATGTGTAGATATGTTGCAAAGAATGTTGTTGCAGCAGGATTAGCTGATAGATGTGAAGTACAGGTTGCATACGCAATCGGTGTTGCAGAACCAGTTTCATTAATGGTGAGTACATTTGGCACAAACAAAATTTCAGAAAATGAGATTGAAGATTTAGTCAATAAACATTTTGATATGCGACCTGCAGAAATTGTTAGGCAGCTTGATTTGAAAAAACCAATCTATCAAAAAACAGCAGCGTATGGTCATTTTGGAAGAAACGAGCCTGAATTTAAATGGGAAAAAACAGACAAAGCTGATATTTTAAGGCAAGAAGCAAAAATCTAGATTTTATCTATCTCTGTAAATTTAATTCCTGATAATTTTCGTAATTTCTCATAATTTCCTTGAAAATTACCTAACAAGATATTTAGATCTTCAATTCCATAAACAGATCTTCTATTATTAAGAGCAGATAGATATGCATTCTTTGCAGAAATTTTTTCTGTACTTACATCAAATTTAGAAGAAGAGTTTTTTAAGAATCTAGCGAATGTGATTTTTTCTGGTCCTACAAGATCAATAATTTTCTTTGAAAACTTTTTTGATTTTAATGCGAGATGAATAATCTTACAAACATCGTTAATGGAAATAGGCTGGATTATATATCTCCCTGAACCGGGGATCAAAATTTTCTTTTTTCTGAGTTGCCTTTTAATATTCTTAGTAAGGTAATCGTCTTTCCCAATAATATAAGAAGGTCTGAATATGGTATAGTCTAATCCTGATCTAATAATCAATTGTTCCGCTTTAGATTTTGATATAAAGTAATTAGAAGTTGAGTTTTTTGAAACACCGAGGCCGCTAAGATAAACAATTTTTTTGATTTTAGATTTTTTACATATGTCAATAACCTTTTTGGTTAGATCGATATTTGCTTCCTGAAAACTATTTTCTGTTGTCTCTGTACCTGTTCCTACTAAGTTAACCAGAGAAAAACATCTTGAGAGTAGGGGTAGTTTTCTTCTTTGGAGCGTTGTTCTGGTAATAGATACACATTTTTGATTATTCTGATCAAGATACTTTGTTAAATTTTTACCAACAAATCCAGTTGCACCGGAAATAGCAATTTTATCTTTTATGAATTCTGCCATGCATGAATACTAGAACATTTAATTTTAAACATATCCAGATGTGGATGGATGACAACAAAAACGCGTATGGGATTAAGAAAAAATATTATAAAGAGTAGAGAGATCTTGGGTGTCAATAGTGATTCAACGCCAAAAGAAATTAAACAAGCATATAGAAAATTATCGTTAAAATACCATCCAGATAGGAATCAAGAGTTCAGTAATGGTGAAAAATTCAAAGAGGTTTCTGAAGCATATCAGTTTCTAAAATCAAACAGGAAGAAGACATTTGGAGAAAGAGAGAGAACTGCAGAGAAGGCACATTCTGATTTCTGGAAATATCAGGGACAAAAGATGGGTGATGATATGAGATTTAATTTTGAAAGTTTTAACAATGGTAAACATGAATTTGGTGGAGATTTTAATGAGGAAACACATAACAGGGAAAAACCAATTTCACAAAAATCAACTCATTTTATTCTATATGGTGGACTTGCAGTCGTGGCGGCGTGGATTATAGTGTTTGAAATAATCCAGCTCTAACAAAAGTTATTACATTAAAGAGAAAAATTGCAACGTGGAACTAGCAGAAAAACCTAAGGGAGAACTTCGGACTGGATTTACTACTGGAACTTGTGCAACTGCATCATCCAAAGCTGCTTTACTAGCCATAATCCAACAAAATAATATCAGTGATGTTGATGTCCTCTTACCAAAACGTGACAGAATCAAAATTAAAATCAATACTTGTGAATTCTCAAAAGATGATGCCAAGTGTTCTGTCATAAAGGATGGTGGAGACGATCCTGATGTTACACATGGTGCTGAAATTTTTGTTCAACTTTCACTAACAAATAACATTGGCTCTGTTGAAATAGATGGTGGAATTGGAGTTGGTAGAGTAACAAAACCTGGATTAGGATTGGATATTGGTAGTGCAGCAATAAATCCAGTTCCAAAAAAAATGATTTTAGAAAATGTTCAAGAGGTTGGTAAAAAAATTCTAGAACAGAATGGTATAAAGATTATTGTTTCAGTTCCAAAAGGAAAAGAGCTTGCTACAAAGACTGATAATCCGCGTATAGGAATCATGGATGGAATCTCAATACTTGGTACTAGTGGAATAGTTATTCCTTATTCTACTGCATCGTTTGCTGCAGCAATCAGACAACAAATTGATGTTGTACGATCTATGAATGATGATATTGTTTTCTTAACAACTGGTGGACGAAGTGAAGATTTTGCAAGAAAAATTATCGAATTGCCAGATCATTCATTTATTCAAATGGGAGATTTTTCTGGATAT
>CAZBHD010000101.1:0-2844 GCA_964491985.1 uncultured Candidatus Nitrosopelagicus sp.
ATCTATAATAATATCCAAGAATAATTTGACTTGTGAAATCTAATTTTTCATCAGTCATATCAAAAATTAATTCTGTTGCTATGGGCGATAATTTTGCTGATCTCATTCTAATTAATTGCTCATTAGTGAATGTTTACAGTAAAGAGATCCAAGATAAAATTCAGGTTGCTATCACTAATGATCGAATTGCATTTGTAGGTCCTGATGCATCACATACTAGAGGACCTAAAACAAAAATTTTAGATGTCAAAAACAAATTTGTCTCTCCTAGCTTTGTAGATCCACACATACACATAGATCATTTTCTCACTCCATCAGAATTTGTAAAAAAATCTCTTCTATGTGGGGTTACATCCTTGTTTCCAGATTCAATTGATATAGTAAGTGTATGTGGCTACAAAGGTTTCAAAGAATTTGTAAATCTTACAAGAAATTTACCAATGAGATTTTTTCATACTGTTCCAGGAGGACTACCTGTCGATAAAAAATTTAGCCATGGAAAAACCCTTTCCCTCAAGCAGGAAAAAGCTGCAATAAAGATGTCATCTGTTATTGGATTAGGTGAAGTTTTTTCTTGGACCAAAGTTACAAAACGTGATTCAAAAACCATGAAATCAATCCAACAAATGCATGACGAAAATTGCATCATTAATGGTCATACAGCTGGAGCAAGTGGTAAAAAACTAAATGCCTATGTCTCTTCAGGTATTTTTTCATGTCATGAACCAATCAACTTTGATCAAGTGATTGAACGACTTAGATTAGGAATGTGGATTATGATACGTGAAGGCTCCATTAGACGTGACCTTAAACAAATAATTCCAATGGTTATTTCTCATGGAACCTATACCAATAGACTCATGTTTTGTTCAGATGGTGTTGATCCAGTAGATATTTTATCATATGGTCATATTGATCACTGTGTTCGAAGTGCAATCAAAATTGGTTTAGATCCTATTGATGCAATTTCAATGGCATCAAAGAATTGTTTTGACTATTATAATTTTGGACAACAATTTGGAGGAATTGCACCGGGTAAGATGGCAGATATTCTAATTTTAGATGATTTGAAAAAAATCAAAATCAATTCCGTCCTAATAGGAGGAAAAACTGTTGTTTCAAATGGTAAATTAATACCAACCATACCAAAGCCCAACATTCCAAAATGGATTACATCAACTGTAAAACTCTCCAAATTTTCTAAGAATGATTTTTCTATTAAATCATTGAATTCTTCTGAGAATGTTAATGCAATTAATATGAAAACTGAAATTGTAACAGAAAAAATTACTGAAGATCTTGTCACAAAGAATGAAAATATTTACCCTTCAGTTGACAAAGACATCTGGAAGGTAGCAGCTTTTGATAGAACATATGGAACAAAGAAACATGCTGTTGGATTTTTAAAGAATTTTGGAGCGGAAATTGGAGCATTTGCCTCATCATGGAGTTTTCATGAAAACGATTTGATTGTGATTGGTTCCAATGAAAAAGATATGGCAATAGCGTGTAACAAATTATCCAGGAATCAAGGAGGAATGATTGTGGTTAAAGATGGAAAGGTACTTGCATCTATGCCACTTAAACTGGGTGGAATCATCTCATTAGATTCAATTGAATCTGTCTCAAGACAGTTTTTAGAGATTAATGCATCCATGGTAGATTCTGGCTGTAAATTCAAAAAACCACACTTAATTCCAGTATTCTTACCATTTTTGGCACTACCTGACATTCGAATTCTTTATAGTGGAATAGTCGATGTCAAAAAAAGAATGTATGTCAATCCGATCAACTCGTAAGGTATTAAAATAGGATTTCGTGATTCAATTCATGGCATCAATTCAACAGACACCAAATGGTCCTGTTTTAGTATTAAAGGAGAGTGCGTTACAAGAAAAAGGAAGAGATGCTCAAAAAAATAATATCGCAGCTGCAAAATTAGTTGCAGAATTGGTCAAATCAAGTTTAGGTCCAAGAGGACTGGATAAAATGCTAGTTGATTCCCTTGGAGATGTCACAATTACAAATGACGGTGCAACAATTCTCAAGGAAATTGATGCACAACACCCAGCTGCAAAAATGATGGTTGAAATCTCAAAAACAATTGATACTGAAGTAGGAGATGGAACAACATCCTCCGTAATATTTGGCGGAACTCTTCTGGCAAAAGCTGAAGAACTACTAAGTAAAGATGTTCATTCATCTGTAATCATTGAGGGATATCAAGCAGCATCAGAAAAAGCATTAGAGGTTCTGGATGAAATCTCTAAAAAAGTTACTGCAGATGACAAAGAGACTCTCATTAATATAGCAAAAACTAGTATGGAATCAAAATTAATTTCTGAAGACAGTGATTCATTATCAAAAATTGTTGTAGACGCAATACTGAAAATAACTGATACAAAAGATAACAAGTCTACAGTAGATCTCGATAATATCATAGTTGAGAAGAAAGCAGGCGGTTCAATTCAAAATACATCCTTAATCAAAGGAATTGTTCTTGACAAAGAAATTGTTCATAGTGGAATGCCAACTAAGATACAAGGTGCAAAGATTGCACTGATTAACGCTGCACTTGAGGTTGAAAAAACTGAGATGAGTGCTGAAATTAGAATTAATGATCCTACACAAATGCAAATGTTTTTGGAAGAAGAAAATAGGATGCTAAAATCTATGGTTGATAAAATACATAGTATAGGATCAAACGTTGTAATCTGTCAAAAAGGAATTGATGACATGGCACAACACTTTTTGGCAAAACATGGAATTCTATCTGTTAGACGAGTTAAAGAAAGTGACATGACAAAACTTGCAAAAGCTACTGGCGGTCGTATTTCTAGTAAC
>CAZBHD010000102.1:0-10203 GCA_964491985.1 uncultured Candidatus Nitrosopelagicus sp.
CAGTAAATTCGGCCCACGTATCTTCATCATCAAAGATTTTTTGATCAGAATATTTGTCATTAATCTTTTCTTCAATAACTTGTAAGATAGTCATTCCTTTATCGTTTGTTCCTTTGTAAAATTTCACCATCTCGACAGCAATTCTTTCATTATCCGTAAATGAATCATCTGCTAAAAGTGATTCAAGATTTTTTTCAGTGAGTGCAGGCAACGCAAAGATCATGAATAATACTATTATGCCGAGATAACTCGGTGCTCTTTTTTTTAAAAATGATGAAAAACTCTTTGGGTTATCAGATTTTTTTATTTCGTCAGGTTTTTTCTTTGCCAATTAGATTAGCCTTTTTTCTTTGCAACTTGCATATAGAGATCAACAGTTCCACTTCCAATTGGAATTTGGCTTCCAACTATTACATTTTCAGTAATTCCTTTTAGTTGTTCAGTCTCTCCTGTTCTAGCAGCGCTAGCAATGGTTGGAACGGTAATTTCAAATGCTGCACGTGCAAGAACACTATCTTTTGTACCTGCAATGCCATGACGACCAATTTGTTGCATGTAACCACGATGGCACATCAAATCAGATACCAGCATCAAGTATCTTTGATCTACTTCCAATCCTTGATCCTCAAGAGTAGAACTTAATTCATTAATCAAAGCATTTCGAGCAGCTTCAATTCCAAGAGTTTCTGCAATTTCTGAAACATTATTGGTTCTAACATTATTTCTATCAATACCCTCAACCTCTAAAACTTTGGATAGATTTGAACCCGTTGTCTGAATCACCCACTCATTGTCCTTTTTGACAATTGTTACACGCTTAACATCTGGAACACCTTTTACAGTAGTTTTTAGAACTTTATTTCTTATTGCTATTACAGTTGGAACATCAGATTCTTCATCTACTAGGTTTAAAACTAATGTATCGCCTAAAGGTTCAATCTTGAATTTTTTATTTGATTCTAGCGCTTGTATGACACTATCTACTGTGCAATCTCTATCATTTAGTTTCCTATCGTTCAAGTTAAGAGAAATTTTTGTAGCATAATCAGTTTCAGAGTCCACAAGAAGATCACTTACTGTTGTTTGTAGGATATTTTTTGCAACCTTAACTGCTTCTGCCTGATCAGTTTTTGCACCACCATCTAAATAAATGTCCATAGTTGGTGTTACAGGTTTTTTACGTGCGTCCACAAGCTCAATTAGTCTTGGTAATCCAAGTGTAACGTTACGTTCAGCAATTCCTGCAAAATGGAATGTTCTGAGTGTCATTTGAGTACCAGGCTCTCCTATTGATTGGGCGGTTACAATTCCAACTGCTTGTCCTGGTTCTGCCTTTGCCTTGTCGTATAATTCTAGACCTTTCTTAGCTACCTTGTCAACACCATCCTTACTAAGTTTAGATTTTTGTAATGCTTCAGAAACCATCTTTTCAAGTCTTGGATTGAATGTTTTTGTATATTTTTTTGCAATGGGGTTTATTTCATCTTGTGTTGCAGCCTTTCCTGAATCTACAATATGCTGAGCATCAACCAATCTGTTGATATTAAATGCCTCACCATGATCACTTTTTGCAACATCTATTCCATCTTCACCATACAAAAATTGGATTATGTGCCCATGTGGATCTCTTACAGTTCCATCATATTCTAATCTTATATGCTCAAGTGCATTAATCAATCTCCTTTGCATGTATCCACTCTGTTGTGTTCTAACTGCTGTATCTACAAGCCCTTCTCTTCCTCCCATTGCATGAAAGAAAAATTCCAGAGTAGAAAGACCATCACGATAATTAGATTTTACAAATCCATGTGCGTCAGGGTCATTATCATGTTCTTCAAAATGAGCTAAAACACGATTATTGTAACCTTTATCAAGACGATTTCCGCGCCTTGACTGTTGACCTAATGCTCCTGCCATCTGACCTACATTTAGTGATGAACCCCTAGCGCCTGTTGTTGCCATTATTTTTCCGGCATTATTATCCTCGAGAGAGCTATTTGCAGTTGTAGCTGCACTATCTCTTGCTTTACCTAACTTGTTTACAATATATGCTTCTAGAGTTTCTTTTGATGACATTCCTCTAGTTCCGCTAAGTTTTCCACTCTTCTCTTGTTGAACAAGATCGCTAACCTCATCATATGTTTTTTTGATATCATTATGAATTATTTCTCTGTCCTTTTCTGATAGTTCTAGGTCACCATACCCGTAACTAAATCCATAGTGTGTGATGAATTGTTTTATCATAATTAGTTCGGAATTAAGGAATTTCTTTGCTTGAGCATTACCATAATCTTTTGCGATCCTATGCAAAACACTCTCTGGTTCTTCTGCACCAATAGATGATTTATCAATGACTCCACTAATCAATTGACCATTTTTGATAACAACATCTTTTTGTTGACCAGATGTTCCTTTTGACCATTTTGAAGTCATGATATAATTAAAATCGTTAGGTAAGAAAAGTGAGAAAAGTTGTTTGCCAGTATACAGATTATCTTTTTTATTTTCAGGTTCTGGAAGTTTTCCAGTAAAGTCTCCAAGCATTGCAAGATTGGCAAATTCTTGACTGGTCAAGGTAGTACCATCCTTTGTCATTAAATAAGCACCAGTGATGAAGTCACGTAATCCGCCTATAATTGGACCACCAAATCTCGGCGAAATTAATTGGTCCTGTACACGCATCAATAACACTGCTTCTGATCTAGCTTCTTCACTTTGTGGTACATGAAGATTCATTTCATCACCATCAAAGTCTGCATTATATGGTGGACATACAGATGGATGTAATCTGAAAGTTTTACCAGGAAGAACTCGTACATAATGAGCCATTATAGACATTTGATGAAGTGATGGTTGCCTATTGAACAAAACAACATCACCGTTCATAAGATGTCGCTCAACTAGAAATCCTATTTCTAATGAATCAGCAATAATTGAACGGTCCTCAACAAAATCTAATCGAATTTTGACACCGTCAGGTCGTGTAATATAATTTACCCCTGGAAATTGTGATGGACCATTAATTACTAATTTCTTTAATTTACCAATATTCCACTCGGTAACAATTTCTGGAATGGTTAATTTCATTGCTACTGTTTCAGGAACACCAACCTCTGAAAGATCAAGGTTAGGATCAGGAGAAATAACAGTTCTGCTGGAAAAATCTACACGCTTACCAGATAATGAACCCCTAAATCTTCCTTCTTTTCCTTTCAATCTTTGAGTTAACGTCTTCAATGGTCTACCAGAACGATGATGAGCTTGGGGAATTCCAGAAACTTCGTTATCAAAATATGTAGTAACATGATATTGTAATAGATCAACCAAATCTTGTACAATGAGAGGAGGTGTTCCCGCTTCTTTACTTTCTTTTAATCTCTGATTAACTCGTATGATATCTACAAGTTTATGAGTTAAATCATCTTCTGATCTATTTCCTGTTTCAAGAATAATTGATGGTCTGACAGTTACTGGTGGTACTGGAAGTGCTTGTAGAATAAACCATTCAGGTCTAGCAGTCTTTGGATCATATCCCAATAAGGATAACTCATCATCTGGGATGTTTGACATTCTTTCTCTAATTGTAATTGGTAAGAGTCTGTTTTCACCAATCTCGGTTTTTTCAATAAATGTAGTTGGTTTTGTAAAAATTATCTCATATTGTGATTTACCACATAAAGGACAGTCTTTATGTTTTTTAGCTTTCTCTTGTATTTGTTCTGGAATACGTTTTTGAGAAATTACGGTGTATGATGAATGACGATCTTTTATTTTCCTAAATTCATCCAAATCCTCTGGAGGAATCTTAATTCTTCCACAAGTTCTACAAGTTGATTGCAATAATTTGTAAATATTATCAACGAATGCTATATGTAAAACTGGTTCAGATAGTTCGATATGACCAAAATGTCCAGGACTTCGAGCAGCAGTATTACCATCCGTTAAACATTTCTGACCTGGTTCTAAGACACCAAGTCTTCCATCCATTAAACCTCCCTGAACAGACATACCATCCTCATCATATGTTTCAGGCTGTGTAATCTCACATACAGAATATTTTCGAATCTCCTGTGGTGACCACACGGCAAATGTTATTTCGTTTATAGTTTTTGTACTAGCTGACATTATATTCTCTCCTGTAGATGTAATCTTGGTGCTATGTTTAGACTGAGAATCTCCTGCAGTAATAATTTGAAGGCATAAGCAACAGACACTGATGATATTGGAGCAGTATCACCACATTGTGCACATACAAATTTTCTTTTTCGTGCATCATGATATCCTGTAAGACCACACTTTTCACAAATCAGAATGTCGGTCTTATCCGATTCGTCAAGTAACCTATCTTTTAGAAGCATGGAAGCACCGTAAGCAATTAAACAGTCACGTTCCATTTCGCCAAATCGAAGACCACCACCACGAGCACGACCTTCAGTTGGTTGTTTTGTTAACATCTGAACTTGTCCTCTTGCTCTAGCATGAATTTTGTCAGCTACCATATGATGAAGCTTCTGGTAGTAGACTACTCCAATAAATACATCAACTTCAAACGATTTACCAGTTCTACCATCATACATTTTCTCTTTACCTGAATATTTGAAACCAGATTTATCAAGAATTTCTTTGACCACATCCATCTTTTCACCAACAAATGCAGAACCATCAAACTGTTTTCCTCGTATTGCAGCAGCCTTTCCTGTAACTGATTCCATCATCATTCCAACAGTCATTCTAGATGGAAATGCATGTGGATTGATCAGTACGTCCGGAGATATTCCATTTTCCGTGTATGGTAAATCTTCATTCTTAGCTAAAACTCCCAAAACTCCCTTCTGACCATGTCTAGAAGCAAATTTGTCACCGATCTCTGGAGTTCGCATATCACGAACTCTAATTTTATACATTTTTCCACCCTCATCTGACTGTGTCATTACGACAGTATCAACAACTCCAGTTTCTGATGGGCGAACACCAATTGAAGTATCTCTTCTATACGGTCCACTTGTCTCAAACTCTTTGTATTCCTCCATAAATCTTGGGGGGCTTGTTTTTCCAATTAAGATGTCACCGCCTAAAACATTAGACTCTGTTGCAACAACGCCATCATCTTCTAACATTCTGTAAGATTTTTCGCCCTTGAACCCTCTTACATTATCATCGGCATTTGGAATTTCAAAATTATCCCTCATACCACCAGGATATTGTTTTGCCTCTGCTTCATATATTCTGTAAAAAAATGTTCTAGCCAGTCCTCTATCAACAGATGACTTGCTAAGTACAATTGCATCCTCTATGTTATAACCATCAAATGGGAGCACAGCAACAACACAATTTTGTCCAGCAGGTCGTTCTTCCATTCCTAAAAGATTTAATGCTTTTGTAGTAACAATTGGTGTTTGTGGATACAGCATTAGATGCTGACGTACATATGTGCTTGTATTCATCATAGGTGTTGAAAATCCTAAACTCTGTTTAGCCATTGCTGACTCGTAGGTATTTCTTGGTGATTGATTATGTTCAGGATAGGGAATTATTGATGCGCCAGCTCCCAAAATTGAGGATGGGAATATTTCTAAATGCGTGTATTTCTTTAGATTTTTTTCAGTAAAAGTTATGTGACAGTTTTCTTCTTCGTTTGCGTCAATGAGTTCAATTGTACCCATTCTTATCAAGTCTGTCCATGAAATTAGTTTCTTTGAAATTTTTTCTAAAATTTCGTCAGTCAAGGCTGATTTTCCATCATTGATAATGATTAGTGGTCGTAGAACTCTACCTGCATTACAATTAACGTATAATCTATGAGTTGCACCTTCTTGTTCAGGTTTGTGTATGGATATTCCAATATGGGGATGTATCTTTGAACTCCGTCTTAAATCACGTAACTCTTGAAGTAATTTATCACCATCTTTATGAAATCCAATCAATTTACCATCAATGAATACTCGTGTACCATTTTTTTTGACCACATTGGTCGTGGTTACTAAATCAGAGATTCCAAGTTCAAATAGTTTTTCAGTAATTTCCTCATTTGGAACATAGACGGATATTATTGCAGATAATGCTAAATTTTTTACTAATCCACAATTAGAACCTTCAGGTGTCTCACTAGGACAAATTCGACCAAAATGAGTAGAGTGCAAATCTCTTGCCTCAAAGTTAGGCTGGGTTCTACTTAATGGTGATTGGACACGTCTAAGATGACTAATTGTAGAAAGATAATTCGTGCGATCAAGTAACTGAGTTACTCCAACACGTCCTCTTCCCCAATTACCGGTTGCAATAGCGTTGTTAAGTTTGTCTGAAATAATTCCAGGTCTTATTGCTGCTGCAACTGCATTAATTCCTCGTTTTTGTCCTGAACGCTCTAATTGGTACTTCATATCCCTAACCAAATTTCTAAATGCAGTTCTGAATAAATCAGCAAGCATTTGACCAGCAAATTTGATTACTTTATTTCCATAATGATCCTTATCATCAGGGTCAATCCAACCAATTCTTAATTCAATAAGTTTGCATACTGCTTCACCCAAAAAGTGTGCCTTTTCTTTTCTGTTTTCTGGTTGTTTTCCAAGATGTGGAAGCAAACTCCAATCCAATAATGTCTCAGCTCTTTTAATTTGTAATTCTTCTATCATTCCAGGTTCAATTCTTTTACTAATGTAAATAATTGCTTCTTTTGATGTTGAGTTATCTCCTGCTTTTTCAAAAGAACCTTCTAATTGATTTTGAATTTCATCTACATGGGAAACCGCACCAGCTATATCTTTATCAGATTCTAATCCAAGTGCGCGCATCAATGTTACTATTGGTATATCAACTGGTGAGCCAGGAATTTTTGCAACAATCATTCCGTCATCTTTCATAATTAATTCTAGTTTTGCACGATAACCAATTATTGATGAATAGACTTTTGCCTTATGTACTATTTTACCACCAACCTTTTCAGCATCAACTATAATTTTATTATATGATAAATCTTCTAGTCCAACTATTACTCTCTCTGAACCATTAATGATAAAGTAGCCACCTGGATCTCTTGGATCTTCTTGGTAATCAATTAATTTTTGTTCATTGAAGGTATGTAGAATACATGCATTTGATTTCACCATAACTGGCATGTCACCAACATGGATGAATTTTTTTTCGAGCATTTTATTATCTTCTATAACACTAACCTCCATCATAACAGGTGCAACATATGAAATGTTTCGTAATCTTGCTTCTGCAGGAGTTACATGTGTGATAGAACCATCAAGTTCCATCATTCGTGGTTGTTGTAATTTTATTTTTTCTAGTTTGATTTGGTAGGGATATTCCGCATTTTCAATATCAATTTTATCTACCTCCGTTATAATTTGTTGTAAACCATTTTCTAAGAATTCATCAAATGAATTCAAGTGTTGCCTTGCAATTCCTTCTCGTTTTAGAATATCCTGTATTACAGGCCAACGAATATTATATTTCTCTGCCATTATACTTCAACCACATATCTGTAATACAAACTCTCACCAGATGTTCCACTTTTTCTTGTTATTTTGATCATGTCACCAGGTTTTACACCAAGTCCAATTATTGCAGGATCATTTACAAAGATTAATGGTAATTCGGTAGGCTTACAATTGAATTCTTGTAAAACCTCTTCAGCCTCTTTTTTATCTATAATTTCATGCTTTGGAACATACACATGATCTGGTACAAGTATAATGTTTTTCTTAATAGCCAAAATTTAGACCCCCATGCATAACATTAGTTACACGAAAAAGCAATCTGAACAAACTGAAAAAAACTTTTTTTCAGACTAATATATATTTAGTTAGAAATTTTTTAGGGGAAAAACGAAATTTTTCTCAAACTGCGAGTTTTTTTAAAACAATCTGGTTAAATATAATCACTATATCTCAAAATTATGAAATTACGAAAGGCATGGATCTTCACCTTTTCAGCATTATTATTAATTCCATTTGTTATGGGAAATGGATTTGCAGCAGAAGGCGAGATCAATTCTATGACAACAGATAAAGAAACATACGCTGCTGGAGAAACAATCACTGTAATCGGACAAGTAGCAATTACTGCAGAATATCCTGTGATTCTACAAATAATTTCTCCTAATGGAAACTTTGTTGATCTTGCACAATTTTTTGCCGATGATGATAAGACATTCAGTATAGACTTTGAAACTGAAATTGGTGGTCTATGGAAGGAATCAGGAACCTATGTCATTAAAGGAACTCATTATTACGGTCACTTTGAAACACAGTTTGATTTTGGTGGAATGATGTCAGCTGGTGTAAAATCTGGCGAAACTGGTGGAGAGTTTGAATCTGGTAACTTAAATTTTGGACCAGTAGATGAATTTTCAGAGTCGGCAAGTATGATTCAGCTTGAAGATTATGCTCTATTATATGAAATTACTGGTGCAAAGATTTTGAAAATAGTTCCAGACGTTGAAAATAATTCGTTAATCATAACTATTGAAACATTCAATGATGGTGAGCTAAGAATTACACTGCCAAAAGAAGTGATTGATACTACTGAAGGTAGTTTCTTTGTTTTGGTTGATGGTGAAGAAACTAATCATGATGCAAACTCAACCACTGGTTTTTGGACTTTGGTTATTCCATTTTATAATGGTTCTGAGGAAATTGAAATAATTGGTACGTTTGTTATTCCAGAATTTGGTACAATTGCAGCAATAATCCTAGCAGTAGCAATTACTTCAATAATTGTCCTTTCTGCAAAGACTAAACTCAGCATAATGCCAAAACTCTAAAACGAATCTTTTTTACTACAAATATTTGACTGAATCCCTTCGGATCCAGAATTTATCTCTCTCTATTATACTAGGATTATTAGCGCGAACGTTTCACAACAAAATCTTATCTAAAAATTTTTTCTATCTTCTTCCGTCCGTCTTTTCCCATCATAAAGAAAGCTCCGGCACACAATAATGCAGTTGGAATTGCCACATATAGCAGATCTAGTACTGGGTCTCCACACATACCATCTGTAAAAATAACCAGTATTTGAATTCTATACCTAAATCTTTGAATACCGATTCTAAAAATACCTAATATTGATTGACGTACCATGGAAATGGGTAATAATTGTAGTTGGTATAATATGCCTAGGGACAATTACAAATTATTTATTGCCAGGATTTTTGTTTAATTTTTAATAAGATTCTAAAGTGATCGTTTCACGCAAACAAAATTACATCTTTTGAACCATATTTTTCAAATAATTCTTCGTAACTCTTTAGCCGCTCAGGAATGATATTCATCTTATCATCATACATTTTTGTGATAAAAGCAGCCAAGACACGCTCATCATTCTCATCATAGAATCTTACGCTAAAACTTATTCGCTCTGGTTTTTGCTCTTTTACAAATTCAGCCTTTTTGATCAGTTCAGAGTTTACGTGCATGTGACAAGGACCGTCATTTTCGCCTATATTGATCCATTTTTCTTTTTGTCTAATGTTTAACATATTACTTCTAATCTCGCTTACTGCACCATTGCTCTTTACAATAAATAGTACATTCTCACTTTTTACGAGATCTGCTAAAATTTCATAAAGCATTTCTCTAGACCTATAGTGAACGTTTCACAACAAAGTCTAACAGACTTATCAATTCTGACTTGTGGACACTAGAATATTTGTCAAGTGCTTTTGTTGCACGATTTGCATAACGAAGTGCTTGTTTCCGGACGGTCTGCTCAATTCCTAATGAGCGGATTATGCTAACCACCGTATTGATCTCGACTCTAGTTGCCTTTGATTTGCCAAACACACGTAAAATCTTCTTTTTGTCAGAACCACTGGCATTTCGTATTGCTAATAGAATAGGAAGTGACTTTTTACCCTCGCGAATATCATTTCCAACCGCCTTTCCAGTTACTTTACTGTCACCCATTATTCCAATCAAATCATCTGTAATCTGAAATGCAATTCCCAAGTTGCGACCAAATACTGACAGATTTTTAACGTCCTTTACAGATTTTTTGGCAGAGATTGCTCCCATTGCACAGGATACCTCAAAGAGAACTGCAGTCTTCTTTTCAATCATCTTGATGTATTCTGATTCTGTCGGAATTCGTTTATTCTCTGCCAGTTTGATGTCGTCTACCTGACCCTCACAAATTTCAATGCATGCCTTTGACAGTTTGGATACTAGTTGAGACTTGTAGTTTGCAGAAAGT
>CAZBHD010000103.1:0-3515 GCA_964491985.1 uncultured Candidatus Nitrosopelagicus sp.
TTCCTCTTCGGTGTCAATATCAACATAGTTTAGAATTGCAAGTGATGTCAAAAGTGGTGTCAATGTAATTTTGACTGCCTCCTTAAACACTGGATTCTCTCTTTCATAGTCTGCTACTGCTGGTGAGAATGAGTAGTAGAATTGGTTGAATCCTGTCATGAATGCAGTGCCTGATTGTGTTTGTAATACGGTATTATCACGAAGTTCTCTTAGGAATTGAACTTGTGGTGCCATTTCACTGCCATAGGCTGCAGTTGCAATTAGACATCCGCCACCTTTTTCTTCAGCCACAACACACTTTCCATCTTCTAGAACAGTTCCTTCACCACACATTGGTTCTGGTTCGGGTTCGGGTTCTGGTTCTATAATAACTTGTGTTGGTTCTTCAATGACTGGTTCTGGTTCTTCAATGATTGGTTCTTCAATGACTGGCTCTTCAATGACTGGCTCTGGCGTGGAACCTCGTATACCATCACCACCAGTAAAAGTAAAAGATCCTTCTCCTTTCTGAACACCATAGTTTGCCTTTATAGTGTACTCACCACCAGCTTTCCACAATGGACCTGTTGCAACAAATGAAGTCGAGTATTCATTGTTTGAATCTAAATCAATCTGAGCTATGCCAATAATATTTGAATTAGGATCTAGAACCATAAGAGTTACAGGTGTTGGGTTTTTAGCTAATGATGAATCTCTGACTTTGCCTGAAATGAAGATAGTAGCATCTTCCGCATATGCTGGAAGATTTGTATTTACTGATATTGGTGGTTCCTGGCTTCCTTCTGCAGCAAATGCTCCAGTTATACCATATGAAAGAATACATGCTGTTAAGAGAAAAATTGATGCTGGCCCAGCAATATTCATGTAACTAAGGCATTTTCAGTTGTATTTATTAATTATTGATAAAATATTTGACAAAAAACGAATAAATTTTGTTGTTTATTATTTTCTACAAAGTTTAGATAAAAATACAAGGTAAACATAGAGCAAAAGTGGCAAAAGCAACAAAATTTTTGGTCATTATTGGTGCATTAATTGGAATTGGTGCTGCACTATTATTTGCAGGCTCACAGGCAATTACGTCAGATATTATAATACAAGAAGGGCAGATTGATGGCATTAATAAAGTCGAGATAGCAGCTGACTTAGATCCAGAAATTAATTCAGAGGGTGTATTTGTGGTTCAGACAATGGAAGGCTCCGAGGTTTCACTTTCCATTAAGATTTTAGATCCTCAAGATAAGGAAATAATAACAAATTCTGTAGTGACCAATTCATTTGAAGATTATTTTGATATCACAGAACCTGGTATACATACGTTAGTGATAGATACAACAAATGAGATGGCAGTAAATGTTGTGGGTGGTATTGGTCATGTTCCTGATACATCAGCATATTCAATTTCAATGATAGGATTTGCCTTACTACTAATTGGTATGCTCGGTGTGGTAATAGTGGGTATTATTCTAATTAGACAAAGAAAGAAAACTAATGTTAGTTAAGAAATGAGTCCATTTTGGCAAGACCGTCTTCCACGTTTTTATAATCATGGCTAGATTCCATAAATTCAGCTAATTTTTTAGAATTTACAGAGTATATGGCATCATCTCCTTCATTTGATTGATTAACAAAATCATGTTCTATTAGATATGATAACTTTGTTTGCAGAACTTGGGGTGTTATACCAAATTTTTCTGAAAGGACAGAGCAATGTTTTGACTCCACTTCCATCTCAGCCAAAATTTCTGATATTTCGGGATCAAAGATAGAATCCATCACTTTGGCAGTATCAAAATCCGAATTTTCCATGATGATATCAAAAAATGCAGATTTATAATATTATCCTGAAATAATATATGAAATAAACTCATTTTCAGCATGGTTTTTAATGGGGTAACAAAGAATTTTGCTAATTGAGTAGTCAATATGAAAATCTGATTCGAATATTAGGAAATGATATTCCTGGTGAAAAGAAGACGTTGATTGGTCTTACTCAAGTTCGTGGCATTGGTTACATGTTCGCAAACTCTATACTACAAATTTTAAAAGTTGATCCAGATTCACGAATTGGAACTTTATCCCAAGAAAATATTTCTTCAATTGAAGAGATGATTCAAGATCCCAAATCGGCAAATTTCCCAACATGGTTCTTGAATCGTCAAAAAGATGTTGAGACCGGTGATGACTTACATTTGTTAACATCTGATATTGCATTTAACATAAGAAATGATATTGAAAGAGAGAAAGGAGTGTTTAGTTGGAGAGGTTATAGACACATGTATGGATTAAAAGTTAGAGGTCAAAGAACAAGATGTACTGGAAGAAAAGGTGGTGCAGTAGGTGTTGCAAAAGGTGGTAGAGTATTACCAGCAAAGGGTGGTGCAGGAGCTCCAGCAGCGGATGGAGCAGTAGATGCAGCAGCTCCAACAGCAGATGGAGCAGATACAGCAAAAGATACAGCAGCTCCCGCAAAAGATACAGCACCTGCAGAAAAGAAAGAGTAGATAAAAAATGGGAGACACTAAAAATTTCAGACGAGGTTGGAAAAAACCCAAACGTCCTTTTAACTTCGATTTAAAGATGGAAGAGCTTAAAATTTTAGGTACGTTTGGTTTGAAAACAAAACGTGAATTGTGGAAAGCAAGAACTGAACTGTCTAGAGTAAGAAATCAAGCACGATCTCTTCTTGCATTAAGACAGGAAGTTAGAGATAAAGAAGAGCCAATTTTGATGCATTCTCTATCTAGAATTGGTCTAGTTGGAGAAAATGCAACACTTGATGATGTTTTGAATTTAGAAATAGATGATTTGTTATCTAGGAGATTACAAACTGTAATCATGAAAAAATTCTATTTTAAGACTCCATATCAAGCACGCCAAGCAATTTCTCATGGTCATATAATGATTGGTGATAGAATTGTAAATATTCCATCATATGTAGTAAAAGCTGATGAAGAGGATAAAGTGAAATTAACTCCAGAATCAATTTTTAATGAAATCTTATCTAAATCTGAATCAGAATCTGAACTTGGTAGTCCTGAGACCGAAAATATAGAAATTGGTCAAGTTGTTACTGAAGAGAAAATAGCAACGGAAGAAAAACCTTCTACAGAAGAAAAACCTTCTACAGATTAATTATCAGTTAAGCTTATCTTCATATGTCAGACTAGTTGAGGTTAGAAGATGTGTTCTATAATTGGTTATTATGGTAAGAATTTAGCTGCACCAATTCTTGTAAAAGGTTTAGAAAAAATGGAATATCGTGGATACGATAGTGTAGGTATAGCTACAAAATCTGAAAATGAAATCCAAGTGAAAAAAGGAGTTGGAAAGGTAATCGAAGTAAATAATGCCATCCACTTAGATGATCTACCTGGCATAACTGGCATTGGTCATACTAGATGGGCTACACATGGTAAAGTAACTGACACCAATGCACATCCACATTCAAGTAATTCTGGAAAAATTGCAATTGTTCATAATGGAATAATTGAGAATTTTCAAGAATTAAAAAA
>CAZBHD010000104.1:0-2789 GCA_964491985.1 uncultured Candidatus Nitrosopelagicus sp.
AAATTTGAGAAGAAAAAAGGAATGGAAAAATAACTATTTAGAACATACTGATATAATTGACATTAGATTCTGAATTCAAAAAACAAACTGAAAAACTTGTAACTGAAACACTACAATTATACAAAAATGCTGGTGCATCGCCAAGAATCAATGATGTTTGGAATTGTAAAAATACGGGTGACTTCTTATGTGGTTTTTTTGTAGGTGAAATGGTTGGTTCAGCCTTAAGTGCATTTCAAGTATATCACAAAAGAGAACCTTCGCCAGATGAACATATGGAAATAGTTAACATTGGTGAATCCCATACAGATGAAATTATAGATTTTTTTTCAAAATTCAATAATAGTTGATTTCGGAAGAAATAAATCGTAATTTACTAGGAAAAATCTAGTGCCGCCCTAGCTCAGCGTGGTAGAGCGTTCGACTGTTAATCGATTGGTCATCAGTTCAAGTCTGATGGGCGGCGCTTTTCTAATATTCCAAATAAGACAGATGAATTTTTGCGCGCATTTTGTTTAGATCGTTAGACCATTGCGATCTAATATTAGATCTATAATAGAAAATATGCAGGAGTGTTACATTGGCTAGAACCAGAAGAGCCAACAGATATTGTGTTGATTGTAGTGCCAGACTAGTATATTATCCACGGTTATCAAACCCAAAGGCACCAAATGAACATAGAGTTTTGGTGTATGCATGTCCGGATTGTACTGATGATTTTGAAAAACCAAAGATGTTTTCAATTAAACGGAATATAGTAGATGAGCCCTTAGAAACTGTAGAAATTGAAATTAATCAAACTAGAAAGAAACTTGCAAAAAGTAATTAGAGATTAAATTTTATTTTTATCATGTACCCAGAAAGAAAAAGAAGTAATTGGTGGTATCTTGTACCAATATTATTTGGAATAATTGGAGGTATTATCGGATATTTTGCATTAAGACGTGACGCACCTGACAAAGCAAAAAAATGTTTGTACTTAGGATTGATTCTTACAATGATTAACATCATTGCCAACATTGCATTATTTTCAGCAGGAATAGGTTTTGATCAAGGTTACAACGTAAATGCATAAATATTTCTAAACTCGAGTTTAGAAATATTGTAATCTGAACGTGTTAAACATCTTATACTATGAAAAGTCTCTGCTCATCATGTCTAGGCTAAGAGACAATGTTGAAAGATGGTTAATACATGAAAATTATTCTTTCAAATTATCTAACGGAAATGATACATCATTTAAAATGTTAATTAAAAATGGTGATGGGCTTGGTAATAACATTGAAGTATTTGAGCCAAAAGGCCAAGAAAATATTCTAGTGACTGGTGTTAAAGTATCATTTCATCATAAGTTAATTCGTAGATTTTTAGAATTAAATGAAACTGAACAAGAAAAAATAAAAACCAAGATAGCAGATTTTTGTTATTCAATCAAAGCGGTTCATAAATTTCTAGATGAAAATGGGAAAAAAATGGTGGGGGTTTACATTGTTTTAGATAAACCAGAGCAACTAAACCAACCATTTTTCATTAAAACATTACAAGAAATAACAGAAATGAGTGAAAGAACAAATCGGTTCTTGATCAAAGCATTTTAACATTAATTTTTGAATTTATTCGTAAATGCTAAACCCCTAATACATGAATCCATTTTTACGAATAACTGATTTTTTCAAAAATCATAAAAATCAGGGGGGGTTGAGCATTTGTTCGTAAATATGATATCCAAAGGTCAAAACAGCCCCATTACCCATAAAATGATTTGAGAATAATGACATTATGCTAATTTTAATCGTGAATCGCCACACCCCCATATTTTTACCAAAATAATGAGAAAATAATCCAGGTGATTATCATACTAGTAATTATTAGGTACCAAAATTTTGGAATTTTCTGTGGCTTTGTGTTTGAAAATAACTATTCTTATTTTCATCTGATTGCATACTATAACTATGGCATAACTATGTTTATGGTATCATAAAACCTACCATGTTAAATTTTAAATATTTCTAAACTCGAGTTTAGAAATACTAATAATAATTAGTCGTCAGACACTGTTAATTGAGGAAGCACGAAAATCTTTTCTGGTTCGATTTTAAGAGTAATTCTTTTTTCACCAGGACGTTTGAAAGGATATGCTTCCTTTCCCATATACTGCATTGTAAGAAAATCAGCGTGTTTGTAATCATAATCAGGCAAAATATCTACTACTTTACCTCTAATTGAAGTCATATCAAGTGGGTTTTTTACATCAACAACAGAAACTGCAACGCGAGGATCACGAAGTATGTTTTTGTGTTTCAACCTACCTTCTGCAGTGTTTATGAGAATATGTGAATCCTCAAAATTACCCCAAACTTGTGTAACTTGTGGTGAACCATCTGCCATGGTAGTGGCCAAAAATACTAAATTTTTTCCATTTAGTAGCTTTTCAGCCTTTGAATCCATATCTAATTAAAGAAAATCTGATATTTATTTCTCCTTAATCTAAGAATCTTATGAAAATTGAGATACCATTTAGTGGTCACAAAAATATTCTTTCACTTCATCAAAAAACAATTGAGATTACAAAGGATGAGGTGTTAACATCAAATGGTGATTGTATTGTAGGGGTATCTGCAAATATTTCATGTATAGATTTGCCTGAAAAAATGAAGAAAAAGATTCAAGATCCAAAAACAAAAATTACATTTTCAATAAAAGTTGGGAATAAAAAATTCATGATTCAAGGAAATGGGTCCGAAAAACTGTCCCTCAGGCACACAAAAGATATTGTTTTACGAAAAAGT
>CAZBHD010000105.1:0-2580 GCA_964491985.1 uncultured Candidatus Nitrosopelagicus sp.
AGATTCAGAATCATGCATGAAAATTCTCATACCCACCCACAAATAAAGATAATTCTTAGTGGTAACCAATTAATATTACAAACGATCAAAAATTCTATCAATGTTACAATTTCAAAATAAAGTGGCACTAATCACAGGAAGTGGTACTGGAATAGGAATGACAGTTGCCAAGAAATTTGTTGAAAATGGTGCAAGTGTAATCATTCTTGGTAGAAGAAAAGAACCGTTAGAATCAACATCTAAAATGTTAAATGAAATTATTAATGAAAAACAGACTAATGGATTTGTAAAGATTTTCTCAGGTGTAGATGTGAGCGATGAAAAAGCAATCACTGGAATGTTTGATACACTACAAAATGAAAGTATCAATGTAGATATTGTTGTAAATAATGCTGGTGTATCTGGTCCTGTTACATGTTTTGCACATGCACCATTAGATGATTTTAGAAGTACTGTAGATATTCACCTAACTGGTACGTTTTGGACATCTGTACAAGCACTAAAAGTTATGAAAGAAGGTGGAAAAATTATTACAATCTCTACATTCTTTGCTGAAGAAAGACCACTAGAACAAAGACCATATAGATTCAGAGGTCCATACACAGCATCACAAGGCGCAAAGAATAGACTCGTTGAGGCAATGTCATGGGAGCTTACAGAAAAGGGAATTGTTTCGATTGGTACTAATCCTGGTCCTGTTCATTCAGATAGAATTTACAAAACCGTTTATCCAAAAGCCGCATCTGAGTTTCTTAGAGTAAGTGGATTTGAAGAACTTTCACCAAGTGAAGTTGAAGCCGCAAACAATGAGATTGTCGGATTGTTAGGGGAAGATGAACAAACTATCAAAGATGGAATAAAATCTGCCGCTGAAAAGTTAGGTAAACAGGAAACTGTACTTACTAATTTACTAAATAAAGTTCAAAGCATTGCTGAAAAAATTCAAAAAAATACATCCACAATGATACCAGATCAACAGTTTTTATCACAAGATCAAGTTGCAACTACAGTTCTAACACTTGTTGGTGATGACCAATCAAAAATTCTTAATGGAAAAATAATACCAGGCGACAGAGTTTTCTATTCTGTCAAGTCACATATTAGATCATCTGTTCCTAAAACTGAGAAAAATAATTTTGAGGGAATCACATGCGTCATCACAAATGATGATTCTGACGATGCAATACAAAAAGCAACCACCATAAAATCAATGTTAGAAGAAAAAGGTGTAAAAGTTACTGATGACAAAAATGAATCTAATGCGTTGTTTATTCATATAACAGGAGATGTTCCTGAATTTTCCAAATTAACTGAATTAACTAGAAATGAATGGGATGGTTTAGTTAACAAATTCATCAATACGCCAGCTCAAGTATCTCAAAATGCAATGGAATCTTTTGTTTCAGGTGGTTCTGATGACCCAAGATTATTCAAAGAAGCTTATGGAAGAATTATAATAATTGGACCAGCACTTCCTGCCGGAAAAAAAGTTGGTGGTCATGCAAGAGCAAAGGCTGAAGTGTTTAGAGGTGCATTAAGACCATTTGCAACTACAGTTAATCAAGAATTAAGTGACGTCCTAAAATCAAATGTTAGAATGTTTGTAGTTTTACCTGGAACTGTTGATGGAAGAGAGTCTAGCGATGAAAATCTCATGAATACAATAAACTACTTGGTGACAAAGGAAGCGGGTACAAGTTCTGAAGTAATTTTCTGTCCTGACGAATCAAGATAGAAATGGAAAAATTTTCCTCACTTAATGTTGGTGATCAGTTTCAGTCAACAACCACAATATCATCTGATGAATTAGATGAATATCTAGGATTTTCACGAATAAAAAATGCAATGTTTGAAATTGATACTGGTAAAAAAGAGCCTAAAGTTGTTTCTGGTAGGGCAATGATTTCTCGTATGGAAGGTGAATTTACCAGATTGAGGCAAATCTATGGAAATTTAATCATACTATATGGCATTGATGGTGACAAAGAATGGGAAGACAGACAAACCAGATTCCTAAAACCATTATACACAGACCAAGTTCTTAAAATTAAATTTACAATATCTGAGAAAAAAGATCTTAATGAAGAGTTTGGGTTGATTGGTGTAGACTTTGAAGGAACAAATGGAGAAGGGGAAGTTATTGTAACATGTAAAAAGAACCTTTACAGGATTAAAAAGGAACCCCCATCGAATCTATAACTAATTTTACTGCAGCAGCCATCAAAACAATAGTGACAATAATTTTCAATTTTATTTCCTTAATATCTAATGATAATCTAGCACCCAATAAACCACCTGCAAATGCACCGATTGATAACAACATAGCCTGTGTGAAATCAGGATGACCTAGTAAGGAATGAACAATTAATCCACTTAACGATGCAAATATTAGAACAAGCTGTGATGTGGGTGCAGCCTTTCTCATTGAAATTCCAATTCCAATTACCATCAATGGAACAAAGACTACACCACCTCCGATTCCAAACAAGCTTGAAATTATACCAGCAAAAAAACTTGCAGCGGCAGCAAAAACCATCATTGAATTTTTTAGATTATATGGTTTTTCTGTAATCTTTCTTT
>CAZBHD010000106.1:0-3587 GCA_964491985.1 uncultured Candidatus Nitrosopelagicus sp.
TACACTATGAAATGCAGAGTCTTGATTCTCCCAATATACAGTTTCACCAGTTTTTGCAACATAGTATGATGGAATATAGCACTCATCATTTGGACCACAATCAGGACGTGCTGACTTGACCGGCATTACAATGATATTTTCTATTTCTTCAACTGTCTCGACTTCAAGTGTCTCTTCTGAAGTGTCTTGAAGATTTACTTGTGAAACTGATATGATTATGGCTATAATAGCTATTCCAGGAATAATTGCGATTTTCTTATTCACACTTTTGGTCTACAAGGTTTCTTTATGTTTCTTGGTTATCTCATAATCACCATGTACTTCTTAAGGATAGGCAAAGCAAGAAAACAAAAATGCCATCTAAAGGAGCAAATCTATTAGAGTACAGCGACGAAGGGCGGGATATTCTTTCAAAATTATCTAGCGCTCCACTTGAAGGGTTTGCAACACACGCTGTTGACGCAAGTATCAGTGAATTTATGAAAGATGCAACAACCACGGTTGAAAAAGGCTATCTCTATCTTTTATGGCATTTGATAAATGTTGAAGAATCTCTTGAAGATGTTGCGGAAAATGCAATTATTGATGGAGGATATGATGAAGGAATTGATGCATATCTAGTTGATTTTGAAGAGAAAAGAATAAGATTATTCCAATCAAAATATGGTGTCTCACATTCTATTGGGGAGATTGATCAATTCGTTCAGGATGTAGAGCGACTAAAACAAAAAGATCAGTCGAAACTAAAACGAGATGATCTACAATATTTGTGGAAGCATCTTAATGACAAGAAAATGAAAGTTGAGCTGGTTTACATAACTGACCAGTTTGTTGATGACTATCAAAACAACCAAATCAGAGTTATGGGTAGGCAGCAGGTATATGAAACCCTATGGCAACGTATCAAAAAACCAGCAAAAGGTCAAAATGCGAGTTTAAGGATTCTAAAACAGCCACTGGAGCATAAAAATTCAATAGTTTGTGTAGTTTCTGCGTTTGATTTGGCAGAATTAGTAGAAAGAAACGAACACTATATTTTTGAATCAAATATTAGAAAACATCTTGGTGGAAAAGGCTCCATAAACAAAAAAATCTCAAAAACATTAGAAGATGATCCACATAATTTCTTTGAATGGAACAATGGAATCACCATTACAGTTGATGATCTATCAATAAAAAATAATCAACTTCATCTAAAGGGAGCACAAATAGTGAATGGTGCACAAACATCTAAGAGTATTTTAGATAAGAAAAAGAAAGCCAATAATTTGGATGCCGAAGTTTTAGTAACTATAATCAAAACCAAGGATGAAGAACATCAAAGACGTATTACAAAATACAGGAATTCACAAAATGCCATTAAAGGCAAGGATTATGTCTCATTACAGGATTATTTCATATCAATTCATCACATGCTTGAGAGATTTGATTATTTCTTTGAACATCAGCAAGGTTCATGGTTGAATCTTTCTTCATCGCAACGAATAGGATACAAAGGAGATGATGTCTATAACAACTATCTGCCAAATACAAAAGATAGATGTAGAATCAAGGATGATTCGGCAATTGCATCATTTGTATCATATTTTGAACAAAAACCAAATGAGGTATACGGTGGCATTGGGAAATACCTTCCAACTGGTGCAAAATATGAGACTGTATTTAATGACGAACTAGAATGTGATTTTAGATATTTTCTATTCCCACATTTGATTCGTGAATATGCAAAGAATGAGCTAGAGTATGATAGAAAAAATACACAGCATAGAAACAAACGATACGCTCAGAGTCTTTTTGTGGCTGTCACAGCACGAATAATTCATAAGAATATTCTAGAAAAAAATGAAGATTTTAAGAATGATATCAATGAATTGGAGAAGATTGTCCAAAACTTCGGATTATGTAAAAAAATCCTAATCGTATCAGATAAAGTAGTTACAAAATTCCTTGAAGATTCAGCAGTCGAGGCAAAGATTGAGGAATCCAATACTGCTCACAACTTTTTTTCAAATCAAGTTTATGGTAGTGATATGCTCAAAATTATAGATAGGAAAATTAGACAAGAACAAAACGAAATAGATTATATCAGAAAAACAATTTCTGGAATTTAAAAATCCAATACAGTAACAATCCGGCCAGTGTAAAATCTTGCAGGAGGTTACATTGACCAGACCATTACCGATCATCATATGAAATAGTAGTATTTAACATCACTTTCAGCAAATGATTTTATAGCCAAATTTTTTATTCAAATTTACAATGACTCAAACATGTTCACTCTGTAAAAATGAAATTGTTCAGGAGTACAAACCTATGGATGAATGGAAGATAGAAGGAAAGATTTGTGGTAAATGCTATTCTCAAAAGCTAGAAGAGTTTTATCCAGGTGAGCATATTAGAACCAATAGATTAACTGGTGAATGATAATTATTCAGATTTGGAATATTTGTGACGATTAAAACAATTCCAAGCAAGTGAATCATCTTTTACTTCATCTTCTGTGAGGAATTGCATATCTGTAACAACTTTTTTCTTTTTAAAATAATTTAATTGAAAAGTTGCAAATTCTTTGCATTCACATACTTCGTACAGACAATCAGTTTTTTCTTCGTCATGATCATCTTTTCTATGTCCACAGTTACAAACATCTGCATTTTTTACTTCGTTCATGAATTTTTCTTTGTAGATCCCAAATCTCAGATACGCACTTCCTTGATGACCTACCTTAAACCGTTCATAATGTTCAGACTTTGGCAAAATTTTGTAAAAATACTTGTTAGTTTCAGGTTTTCTAGAATCCGCACCCATTACAAACCAATAATCATCTCCAGTCTCAACGAATCTAATCTTGATAGTATGGTCGTTCCATGCATGTATTGTATCAAACCATAACGAGGAGGCTGGTTTTCTTTCGGGAAACATTAGAACTATATTCATTCTAACATCAAAATATCGATATGCTATACCTAGAAATTCCTCAAACCATGAGATTGGTGGATTTTGAGACACAAGACACAAAGTAAAAAATACCTATTTATCTGATCGTAGAAAGTGAAGAAATACTCTTATACCATATGCTTAACTTCAATATAACATGGCTTATAGGACTAGTATGCAAATTGTAGCAGATATGCTATATGAAACTGAGCAATGCGGTCAAGTAGGTATCAAAACAACTGCACTTCTAACAAAGGCAAATCTTTCACATTCTAGACTAGAAAAATTTGTGAAGAATTTAACTGGTGCTGGCTTAATTAACAAAATTGAGTATGATGGAAAACATGTGTTTGTTATAACTCCAAAAGGAAAACAATATCTCGAGTCTTACAAACAATTCTCAGATCTTGCAGGCACATTTGGTCTAGAATTATAAAATTATTTTTTATACCTTTTACGTCTTTCACGTCTAAGTTGTTGTTGATTTTTTCTATTTTGATAAGAACTGTATATTATTATAACAATCGCACCTCCAACTGAAACCCAGAATAAAGGATAGAATGGCTCCTCACGGATACTACCATCAAGTGGTGAAAAAAATGAAATTGCCATAGAAACAATCATCATGGCTAACACAATTGATAGGTATT
>CAZBHD010000107.1:0-4479 GCA_964491985.1 uncultured Candidatus Nitrosopelagicus sp.
TGTGGCACATAACATTGCAAAAGTTGAGAATCATAAGATCGATGGTAAAAATAAACGGGTTGTAGTACACAGAAAAGGAGCAACTAGAGCATTTCCAGCCAATTTTGAAGAAGTACCATCCAAGTACCGTGATTTAGGCCAGCCGGTTTTAGTACCAGGTTCTATGGGAACTGGAAGTTGGATTTTACTAGGAAAAGAGAATTCCATGAGTAAGAGTTTTGGTTCTACTGCACATGGGGCTGGTAGAATGATGTCACGTTCAAAAGCAAGAAGAAACTTCACTGAAGACCAAGTAAAAAAATCTCTTAACGATAAAGGCATTTTTATAAAATCACTTACTCGTGATGGTGTGGTAGAAGAGACACCTCAAGCTTACAAAAATGTAGATTCAGTAGTGAATGTTTCACATGAACTTGGAATAGCTACTAAAGTGGCCAAATTAGTACCAATTGGTGTGATTAAGGGTTGAATGAAGAAGATAAAGATCTAGAAATCTTAAAGGCAAAACGTTTGGCTGAAATGCAAAAAAACCTTTCACTACAAGAAAAGCAAAAAGAAATTCAGCAAGCATCGAATAAAGCCAAAAAAGAAAAACCTACTTCACGAGAATATGTTGTAAAAAGTTTAGGTTATAGAGGATTGGAAGTATTACAAAACGCCGAATCCCAATTTCCGAATGAATCAAAAATCATTATTGAAAAACTTGGAGAATTGGTTTCTACTGGGGATATCAATGAAGTTCTTGATGGTGGAAAATTATTAGTATTATTTCGTTCTGTTGGTATTAATATTAGAATGCAGAATAAGATTAATGTTGAAAAAGATGGGGAATTTGTCTCTATCACAGATAAGTTTAAGCATAAATCAGAATCAGGTGATTCACAATGACATACTATATTCAGATTGGCACAACAAATTATGATGATGATAGATTACTTTTGAGAAAAGCAATAGGTAAACTTGAAAGTAAATGTCAAGTTACTGATGGATTCTTGTTAGGAGAACCAATGTCAAAATTTGGTTGGACTTTTTTTGATATGATATTAAAACCGAATCTTCATCTTTCTATAGAGGATGAGTTTGCTGGTATGATAAAAAAATCAAAAGGCAATAAACCGGCTGAAAAATTTATCAATTTCTTATCTGGATATTTTGAAAGTAATGATTGTAACGTAAAATTGAAGCTTATCGAAATTACCTAAACTCTTCTTCCTCTCTTTCCACCTTTCTTTCTTGTTGTATCATGAGGAATAGGTGTAACATCATCAATTTTTCCAATTCTAAATCCACCTCTAGCAAGTGCTCTAATTGCTGCTTGTGCTCCAGGTCCAGGAACTCTTGAACCAACACCTCCAACTGCCCTAACTCTAATGTGAAGAGATGTGAATCCTTTTGATTTTGCAGACTCGACAACAACATTAGCAGCTTTCATTGCTGCAAATGGTGATGATTCATACCGATCTGCATTAACATGACAACCACCAGAACTAATTGATACGGTTTCACCACCAGTTAGATCTGTTACATGGATTATAGTATTATTGTAACTGCTATAGATGTGAGCAATACCCCATTTTTCTTCAGCTTTTGTTTTTTGAATTTCTTTAGTTACAGTTTCAACTTGAGCTTTTTCGTCAACTTGCTCCACAACATCTGAATCTACCTTCTCTACAGTCTCCTCAGTTTGCTCGGTCTCAACAGTTTCAGACATTGAAATCAGGCAATTTTTTGGCTTTATAAAACAATGCCTATAATAATATCAATTTACTGAAAATGTGACCATCCAACATCCATCATTCTGGATTGTTTTCCATTATTTTCCAGCATTACATGTTTTCCATTGGTAACAAATCCAATTTCATAGAGACAAATCTTTAATTTTTTAGCGATTTTTTTGACTTTTGCTAGATTTTTTAGTGAAACCGTACAAACTAACTCAAATTCTTCTCCTCCATTCAAGATAATTTTTTTGAGATCAAGTTTATTCATTTTTGCGAAAGCTATTACATCGTCTTTTACAGGAAAATTTGTGATGACAAATTGCTTTTTACTACTTTTAGATAGTTCTTGAAGACATGATGATAAACCATCACTTGAATCAATCGATGAAGAGAGGAGATTTTTACATGATAATCCAAATTTCAATCTTGGAATTGGTTGAAAAAATTTAGTTTTTGCTAATTTTGCAAATTGTTTTGTAGATTTTTTATTTTTTAATAGGATCTGTAATGCTGAAGATGTATACCCAAATGGTCCAGTTGTAATGATAATATCACCACTTCTTGCACCATATCTAGTCACAATCTTATCAACTCTACCAAATAAAACCACATGGATTACAATTTCCTTACCTTCATTAGTATCACCGCCTAAATATGCAAGCCCAAATTCATTGCATGCTTTTCTAAAACCCATTGCCATCTTCTCAATTTGTTTCTTGGAAAATTTTTTCGGAATTGTAACTGATATAATACAAAATTTTGGAATTATCCCTTTTGCTGCAAAATCGCTTACACTAGAGACAACACTTTTTCTTGCAATATGAGTAAGATCTGATTTTGGTGGGACGTCTGTACTTTCAACTAGCGTATCAATATTTGCAGCACATATCTCATTACCCAGTTTAAAAATTTCAACATCTTCAGAAATGGATTTTTTTTGCTGAAAAGTTCTTATGATTTCTTTCTCACTTAATCTCTTCATAACTTTCATTTATCAAATTGGTTATTTCACTTTGCTTATCTTTTAGCAAATTTGTGTCATCTGATTCTAATGATAATCGCAAAACATCTTCAGTGTTTGATTTTCGTATTAAAGCCCAGCTGTTATCGTTTATGTCTATTTTAACACCATCAAGTAAATCAATTTTGTATTTACCCTCTAGTTTTTCTTTTATTTTTATAATTGTCTTTTCATGTGATATCGATGGTATTGAAATTTTTGTTCTAACCTGAAAATATTTTTCAAACGCATCTACTGCATATTGAAATTCTTTTTGATCTAACATAGAAGCAATTAACCCACTCGTTAAAATTCCATCTCTGCACATAGTAAATTTTGGTAAAATAAATCCGCCACTGCTACCTTCTCCACCTGCATCTGCATTATTTGCCAAAATTTGTTCCATTACGTTTGCTTCACCCACTTTTGATCGCCAAACTTGACCACCGTGCTCAATAATGTATTTTTCAATTCCTATACTACTGTCTACACTAAGAACAAATTTTTTGTATCCTAGTTGCATTGATTTTACAATACCCAATCCTAATGTTATGTCAGGTGATTTCTTTTTTCCGTTACTTACTATAACTAGTCTGTCCGAGTCTAAATCGAATGCAAAACCAATCTTTTTGGTTTTTTTAATTAATTCAGTAAGAGTTTCAGAAGTAGGGTCTGGTCCTCTTGTAGAATTTTTTAAACTGTCATTAATTGTTTTAACAGTGCATCCTATTTTGTTTAGTAATGCAGGTGCTGTATTTTTTGCAGCACCGCCACCTATGTCTACTGTTATTTCAGGATTATTTTTTACAGTTCCAATAATTTTAGCGGCATCTGAAACATAATCAGATTCTATAAACACTTCTTTTCCAATTTTTTTTGAGTTTACGTTTTGTTTTGTTTGGATTATGCCTAACTCATCTTCATTAATTCCTTTTCCCTCTAAAATGAATTTTAATCCATTCCACTCAATTGGATTGTGTGAGGACGTAACAATCACCCCAGCCCTATATTTTCTAGCCTCTCTAAAAGCAACAGGTGTTGGAACCATTCCTAGATTGTATACATTAATTCCATTTTGCATCAGTGCTGCAGAGACATTATTAAGAATCATATCTCCTGTCGGTCTGGTATCTTTTGCGATTACGCATTTTCCTGATTTTATCAAACCAGAGAAATTACTGCAAAAATCAAATACATGTTTTGCAGTAAGATCTTTTCCATAAGTCCCTCTTATACCAGAAATCGATATTTTCACTTCATAAAAACCAGAAAGGCTTTTTATAAACTCTGAGTAGAAATCGTTCGTGCCTCGATAGCTCAGTCTGGTAGAGCGAACGCCCCGTAAGCGTTAGGTCTTGGGATCGAATCCCAATCGAGGCTTTAAAATTTTTATAAAAACTTGTAATATGCTAATCTTCATCCGTAATTGATTCTATATCTACCTGTAGTTCTTCTCCAAGTCCTTTCCACCACTCTATAGTTTCATCTGTCATTTATCCATTACAATTTTTTAATAGTCCTTTATAGATCTGCCGATATAGTTTTGGTTGAGTTATTGATCTATTTTGATGAATTTTGCTCATCAAGTTTTTTTCGCTGTCGCTTTCGATAGATAATAATTGCTAGTGCACCTACTGCACAAGCCCAAAAAACTGGCCAACGAAGTTCTGATTCAGGCATGCCAAGAAAAGAGTAAATTGTTCCTCCAATAAATGCCAGCCCAATAAATTCAAGTGTTTTTGTCATTACTATATTTGA
>CAZBHD010000108.1:0-5554 GCA_964491985.1 uncultured Candidatus Nitrosopelagicus sp.
GTGCTAACAGTTAATTCTACAAAAAGTGCAATAACAGACAATCCTATCTCAGTTTCATCTACGTTAGAATTTACAGTCACTGGAATGAAAGCTATTGATCCCCAATCCATGTTGCTTAGTCAAGGCGAAAGTGGAACTTATCAAATTGCTATAGGTCCTGCAATTGGATGGACCAGAGAAGGTTTAGATTCTATGATACTAAAGAATGTTACTGCAGTTCTAACTGTATATAATATTCTTGAACAAACACCTGGAAATGAATTGATTGATGCTGGAATAAAAAATAATGTAGGAATACTGGTAAGAGTTCCTGACGCATCTGGAATCTTAACAGGTAAAGTAAATGCTGATACAAAAATAGATGAAAAAGATCATCGGTCAGTCAGAAAAGGTGAATGGATAAAAGCATCATTGAAAAAGGTGGAACAGTTGCGCCCTATTGCTGAAAGTAATGGATTAACCATAACAGAATTAGCAATCAAGTTCATCTTATCTAAACACGGAATTTCATCTGTTTTTCCAACTGTGATTAGTGAAGAGGAAATTGAAATGTTTTCATCAATGTCGGATGGAAAATATCTTAATGATTCTGACATGAGACAGATTGATGAATTGTACACCAATTGGTGGGACACAAATCCATATGAACCTAAGGCAACTCCACAAACAGTTTAATTTTATTCTTAAAAATGCAAGAATGATTTCTGATTAAGGTTTAATTGTACACATCTTCTATCGAGAATAATGAAGGTTTATCTACCAATCCTATGTATAACGTTACTCGCAACTTCAATTACTGTAGCATCTAGTCAGGCAGTTTATGCTGAAGATCTAGTAATCGGAACAAGTAGTGGTCTTGACTATTCCTCAATATTAGAATTAGAAAATAAGAGAGGGAGTGATACTAGTATTGATTCAGTAAGAATTTGGTTGAGTGGTGATAATTCATTTAAATCTTTTAAAACTGAAAAAGGATGGATTGGGAAATTTGAGGTTGGAGGAAAGGTTCTAGTTTTTTCACCTCAAGATCCGGTAAAACCTGGTGAAAATGTAAAGTTTGGACTAAAAACAAGTTCAAAAAATCCTATAATTAATTGGAAGGCATTAGATAGTAATGATCAAGTCATACAAGTTGCATCAGCAATTACTAATCAAGGGGATAAAGAAATAATCCCAGAAATCAATGTACCAAAAATAATTGCAATTAATGATAACTCATCTTTTAGATTTATTCCAGAAAAACCAGCGATTGGTTCCGATTTTAGAATAATTGGTGAAGGTTTTATTCCAAATCAAAGTGTCAAGTTGTACATTGCTGATGAGCTGATAAGATCAATAGAAATTGATAATGATGGAAAATTTCTTACCACAGCAACAGTGCCAAATAGTATATCTAGTGAAAGAACGGAATTTGCACTGGTTGATTCTGGTGGAAGTGAAAAGTCGATTAGCATACGTATAGCTGGCAGTGAAAATAGAGAGATGTTTGATGATGCAAAAATCATAATCGATCATACATCTAATGCCGTGAAAAGAGGTGAAGTAGTTACTCTTACTGGTAGTGCAACGCCTGATAAAACACTGACAATTACTTTAAAAAAGAGATCGGGTGAAATAATGAACATTAATACAGTCACTACTGGTTTTGACGGAAGATGGACATTTGATAATATATTCCCAATAGATCTTAAACTGGGAAAAATGATGATAGAGGTTACAGATGGAAAAACAAATGTTATTAGAGGTTTTGATGTTGTGTCATCACAATTAATCAATATTTCACCAGTACAAACACGTTACGAGCTTGGTGATACCATGATCTTCACTGGTACTGCTATACCTAACAACGAAATTTCACTAATACTTGAAGATCCAATAGGATCTGAAGTTTTTTCAAAGATACTAAAGGTTGATAAATCTGGAGAAATCACTTTTGATGTTGAAATTTCTAGCAATTTTGATGAAGGTACATATGTGTTACATTCATTTCAAGGAAGCGAAACAGCAATCTCTGTAATTGGTATTGGTGAACAACCAGAAAAAATATTGATTGTAACGTCTGGTGAATTAAATTATAATGTTGGAAGTGATGTTGATTTAAGAATACAGGGTGAACCATTTTCATCCGTATCAATAGTTATCATCGATGAGGGGGATAAAACAAAAATTAATGAAACTGTGGATTTGGACGAAAATGGTAATCATGTGTATTATGCTGACACTTCAGACATAGGTACCGGTACATTTACAGTTGAAATAAGACATGGTAATGCCAGGGGCTTGACAATTTTCACAGTTGGTTTATCTACAGGTTCAGGTCCAATTGAATTTCAAACAACCAAAAGCGAATATCTTGTAGGAGAGCAGGTTCTAGTTATAGGTAAAACTGGTAACAATTCTATACTAAATGTAAAAATTTCTGATCCTAGTAGAACTGTGATTAGAACATTTGAAACATTTTCAGATAAAATTGGGACTTTTAAAATAGATGATTTCAGAATTCCGTCTAATGCAGCTCTTGGCATATGGACTGTATCTATAACTAGTGATGAAAATAAATCTGAACACAAATTCAATGTTATGCCTGATTCAACAGAGATTCAGATAGTTATTGCTGAACCTGGTAGAATCTTTAGTTCAGGTGATGTACTCAAAATTAGTGGAAAGAATGCGACGCCCGGAACAAGTCTTTTTCTAATCATAACTAATGCTGATGGTATACAAGTTGAAAAATTGAATATTTTTCCAAAGAATGATGAAACATTTTATACTATATGGATAATTCCTAATGATCTTGAATCGGGAAACTATACTATAACAGTAGATGATGGTTCTACGACAGATTCAACCCAATTTAGTATAAATTAAAATTCTCAATTTCATAACTAACGATTTTTATTTCTCATTTTTTGGTAATTTTTATGGAATTAAAAGAGAGAATTAGTGATTATAAGGATTTTCCAAAAAAAGGAATATTATTCAGAGATTTTAGTCCGATTTTAAAAGATCCTGCTGCACTATCATTTGTTGTTGACGAATTTTCAAAAAAATTTCATCCTAATGATGTAGATGTATTTGCAGGAATTGAATCTAGAGGTTTCATTCTTGCATGTGCACTAGCTCAAAAATACAATAAAGGAATGGTTTTGCTAAGAAAAGCAGGTAAACTACCAGGAAAAACAGTCAAAGCATCATATACAATAGAATATGGTAAGGCACAAATGGAGATTCAGAAATCTGCATTGGAAAAAAATGAGCGGGTTGTAATATGCGATGATCTTTTGGCTACAGGTGGAACAGCAAATGCTGCTGCAAATCTGATAAAAAAACTAAATGCAGTGATAGTCGGATTTGCATTTATAATTGAATTAACCGAATTGAAGGGTATAGAGAAAATCAAAGAATATAGAACTGAAGCACTGGTGCAATATTGATGAATGAAATTGCTGAGATAGGAATTTTTGGTGGGACTGGAATTTATGATTCAGGATTATTAAAAGATAGTAAAGAAATTTCAGTAGACACACCTTATGGTAAAACCTCAGATTCCATAACAGTTGGAGAATTTAATGGACGAAAGATTGCATTTATGCCACGACATGGTAAAAAACATACAATTCCACCACACTTGATAAATTTTAGAGCAAATATTTGGGCATTCAAAGACTTAGGAGTTAAAAGAATTATTGCTCCATCCGCTGTTGGTAGTCTAAAAGAAGAATTTGAACCTGGTCACTTTGCTTTACCATCACAATTCATAGATTTTACTAAATCAAGAAAAGGAACATTTTCTGATGATGGTAGAGTAATTCACATATCAGTTGCGGATCCATTTTGTCCAGAGTTGCAGCAGATAATTCTAGATGTAACAAGAGAACAGGAAATTAAGATACATAATGACTGTACTTATGTATGCATTGAGGGACCCAGATTCTCTACTAAAGCTGAGTCAAAATTCTTCAGAACAACTGGGGCTGATATTATAGGAATGACCCTGGTTCCAGAATGTCAACTTGCAAGAGAAGCGCAAATATGCTATGTGTCAATATCAACTGTTACAGATTATGATGTATGGGCAGAAAAACCAGTTACAGCCAAAGAAGTGATGACAACTCTAGCAAAAAATGTTGAACTGACAAAAAAATTACTTACACTTGCTATTGATAAAATCCCTCAAGTGAAATCATGCTCTTGTGAAAATGCTTTGAAAGAAGCAGAGTTTTAATCATCAATGAAAGATTCTTTCTTTAATCCTTCCGGTAAATTAAGATCTCCTTGCAGAAGATTTCTCTGAAGTTGGGCAATAATTTCATCAACATTATATCCTAAGTCTTTGAGTCTACTTTCAGTTTCAGTAGAAAGTTTTGCGCCTATATTCTGACCTCCAATCCTACCAAAGGCAATTGCAGTAAATGGAAAAAAATTTTTATCGATTTGAAATTCGCCTGAGATTTTGGCAGCCATTTGCGTCCCGTCTATATCTTTAATACTTATTATGATTTCCAATTAAACTCAGATCTCAACTGCCGTATGAAGATGATCTAATACAAGAAAGCTTGAATGAAAATCGTCAACAATTTGATAATCTTTAATTTTTAAATCGATAATTTGTTCATCTGCAGTTTCAAATTTTAAAATCCCATTTACTTTTAGTCTTACAAGTTTCCACTTATCTTTACCTTTTTGTAATTTACTTACAACAACTGCCCATTTCTCATCATCTTCAATCCTAGGCATCCCAACTATATCAGTGATTGATTCAATTCCTAACTGCTTTTCTTCACAAAATGATCTCTTACATGATGCACATCTCCATACATCAACGGAGCCAATTGTACGTTCTTCGATGTTAATATTGACTGGTGCATTATATGTAATTTGAGGATTCTCACAACATTTGTAAATTTCAGGTGTTGGTATTTTCTCGTCGGACGAGATATTCGAGGAATCTTCACTCATGAATTTCACTTTGTATTGTTATATTTAGTCCTTGCATCATCATATGGCTTTTCTAAAACTACACCGATATTATCAACTGTAATATTTTTTTTAAATTCAATTTTTTCTCTTTCGCACATTTTTCTATACATGTTTACTGCAGTAAATCTTGGATGCATTGACTCAAATTCATTATTAGGCATATCAATGAATGCACCTAAACCCATCAAATTTTTTGAATCATTTAATGCCTCATCATGTGAAATTTGTAATTTTTCTGATATTTGTTTGGCTGACATTTTACCCTTAGTCACCACTAGGAGGAATATTTTCGCCTGAATATCAGTTAATTTAATTTCCGAAATAAGATTTTTTTCTATTTGTGAGTAATCCAGCAATTAAGTATGAATGAATATTGATTATAAAAATCAAAGTTGCTTTATATTTGGAGAAATCTTTTTTTAGGTATTGAGCTAGTACAAGAATCCGACCAGACCTACAGATAAGTTACTAAATTATGTAATACCTATAATTTTACTAATATTCTTTGGTCTAATCTATGCAGTATCACTTCGTGCAGATAACGGATTTGTTGGCTTTATTCTCATTGGCGGTG
>CAZBHD010000109.1:0-3813 GCA_964491985.1 uncultured Candidatus Nitrosopelagicus sp.
GAAAATTTCAGTTGCTGGATTGCCTTCAGCTCCAGAAAAATATTATGCATTTCATGAAGATCCAACTAGACCTCAACCAAGAATGGAAAGAGAAGTAGGTGACGGTATGACCACAACAATAGGTAGAGTGGAAAAAGAAGAACTGTTTGAAAATGGTTTATAGTATATGCTATTCTCACATAATAAGAAAATGGGCTCTGCAAAAGGTGCTGTCCTGTTAGCTGAGATGTTATACAAAAAAAATAAGAATTAGTAAAAAAAAGAGAAAAAATTTCAATAATAGCTTTATTAGAGGTTTAATAATTCAAAAAACCGGTGTCTTAAACGGCAAAGATTGATGATCTAGATCTAAAAATTCTCTCAGAGCTAACTAATGATGCTGCTGTATCAGTACCAAAACTTTCAGAAAAAATCAATACAAACTCATCCGTTGTTTATAGTAGAATTAAGAGATTATTACGCCAAAAATTAATTCAAAGATACACTATTGAAGTAAATGAAAAGGAACTTGGTTATACTGTAAAATCTGTGACTGGGATAAATATGGATTCAAAAAAACGTGATCAAATAATTGATGAGTTATTCGAAATTGATGGTGTTAAAGAAATTTCCGAAGTTACTGGTAGATTTGATATTATGGTCACAATGCATGCTAAAAGTCTTAATGAAATGCATAAGGTGGTTTCTGAAAAAATTGGAAAAATTGAGGGAATTATGGGTTCAGAGAGCTTTATTGAAATGAAACGCAGAGCAAAACCAATGCCTTACATGTCAGATTAATCGAGTGATATTTATTTTTCTAAGGATATGGAATAATATGCAAGAAACTTCAACTAAGATAAAATTCAAAACATATTATGAATTAACAAAACCAAAGATCTGGTATCTCTTAGTTTTTACAGCTTTTGGGGCAGCGGTAACTGCATCAAATGTGTATGATGTTGAAATTTCAATTGGAACCTGGATTCTAATGATTGCTGGTGTTGCTGCAGGTTCTGCAGCTGCTAATACATTGACAAATTATCATGATCGAGATATTGACGCAATAATGGATAGAACCAAAGAGAGACCAATTCCAAGTAAAAGAATTTTTCCAGCTGAAAAGGCTAGAGACTTTGGATTGGTTTTAGCAGCGATATCAATTGCGTGTGCATTTGGAATTTCATATACAACATCATTTTGGAATGGAATCTGGTGTGGTGTATTTATGTTATTTGGCTTAGCAGACAATATTCTAGTTTACAGTCATGCTTTGAAACGAAAGAGCCAGCTAAATATTATTCTTGGAGGATTTTCTGGTGGTGCACCAGCAATGATTGGATTTGCTGCTGTAACTCTTACCGGTCTCTGGGACTTTGGTCTAATAATTGCAGGTCTAGTCTTCATATGGATTCCAATGCATATCTGGGCACTTACGTTACATTTCCGAGATGATTATAGAAAAGTGGATGTTCCAATGCTAACTGCAGTGCTATCTGAAAAGACATCTGCAAGAGTTATTGCCGGTACAACATTAATGATGGTTTTATTTAGTGTCGTGCCATTCTTTTTGGTTAATCCCGATACAGGAGAACCTGTAATGGGTGAAGTTTATCTTTACACTGCAATTGCTTCTGGTGTCTTGATGGTCCTCCTAAGTATTTGGGTAGTTGCAAAACCAACTGAAAAATCATCATGGGTACTTTTCAAATTTTCAAGTCCATATCTTGCAGTATTATTTATTGCACTTATGGTAGATTCTGGTCTATAACTAAATTTTTAAAAATTATTTTTAAATTTACGTATTTTTCCAAGTCTAAATCCTTCAGACCTCTTTGAACTAGGAATTGTGGCATCTATTCCCATCTTAGCAGTTCGCAGTTTCTTTTGATCACTGATGGATCCAAGCTTGAACCTCGCACATTTTTTATGATCACCAAGTCCTTATCTGCCTGGAATCTTGTTGCCATTGCATATTCAACCGCAGAAGAATCAGTTGGATCAATATCATCATCTACAACAGTAACCATTTTGAGTGATCTGTGAGATGTAAAAGTCTCATTAATGATTTTTTTAACATTAGTGGTTTTGGTTTTTGAAATTTGTACCACAGCATGTAGCCAATTTGAACCACCGCTTGTGAGAACAACCTGTTTTGCCTGTTTGAATTTTTTCTTCAAAATTCCATTTAATTTGGATTCGATTGGCATGCCCATGAGAAGTCTTGCCTCACCATAACCAGACAGTATATCATGGAAGATAGCATTATTTCTAAAATAGAGTTTTTCTATCTCAATTACTGGAGCCCTTCTAGGCATATCATATGTTCTCAGCATCTCGACCATCCATTCTGAGTGTGTCTTATCTCGCATGATTTTTCCTTCCATTACAATTTCTGCCGTTGACGGAACAGCAATTTTTGATATTGGACATTTGGTCAAAGTGAGTTTGTTGTTTAATAGTGAATTTGCAATTTCAGCCTCACTTTTTCCCCATTCAGCCTGGAATGCACTTGCTATTGTAATTGCAGGGTGAACGCCAATTGTAATTGCAACAGGAAGATCCTCACCATGCTGTTTTGCATACATGAAAGATTTATGTAAATCTCGTCCTTCGACCATTCGAATTGAGAAGGATCTCTTGCCAATTGGCATCAATCTATGAACCGAGGAATTTTGATAATTTTTCTCTTGATTCTTTGTATGTAGTATTGATGATGTAATGAAAGGTCCTGACTCATTTAGAAAATGTTCAACTATAGGAAGTATTGAAATGTCTTTTGAAGAATTTTCAAAAAACTTTGCGTTTTGCGAAACTTTTGGTTTTTTTGAAGCACTGATTGCTTTAACCATTTTCTGATGAATGGTGGATGGTTTTGTGTCTATAGCTTGTGCAAATCTGGCTCTTGTTCCAATGAGATTTGAAACTACAGGGAATTTTCGACCTTTAACATTTTCAAATAATAATGCATTCGAGTCTTCAAATTTCTCAGTAATTGCAGCAATCTCATATTTTAGAGAGACTGGTTTCTTGATTGTTTTCAGGTCGTTAGTCTTTTTAATCTGATTTAGGAAAGTACGAAGATCATTTGCCATTATTTTGATTCCTCCAATATTACATCCATTAATTGTTTTGTTGTATCTTTTTCTAATGCTTTTTCAAAGTTTCCAGTAATAAGGCACATACCCTGTTTTACATATGCAATCTTTTCTGATACTAGTTTCAGAAATAGAGTCTCTGATTTTGGTGGTATTATTGTCGATGTTGATGGCACAGGACCTGAATTGATTGATACTATCATACCACCGATATTTTCTGAACCTTCAGTTACTGAAATAAAATTACCATTATCATAGTTTAGTATCTGCACTAGGAAAGATCGTTCATTGATATCAACTAATTTCTTAGTATATCCACGAGACAACAAAAAGTTTTGATTGATTATGCCTTTATTGCTATCGGTTCGCTTTTAGATTCAAATGCAGTTTTCACAAGCTCTTTGGCTTTTTTGATCGTCATACCTTGTGCTTTGGCTTTCCTTAGTTCTTCAACTGTCTTTGTTTTAGTCCAGCCTTCATTGACTGCAGCGGTTAGTGTATTTTTTACAAAATCACCTTCAAATGCTTCAGTTCCACTAATTGATGGAATCTCAATAGTTTGTGCTTGAACTTTTTGTGTTTCAGCTTCTGCTTCTACTCTTGCGCGAAGTTTTGCTTTATATTTCAGATTTCTTGGTTTGGTTCGTAATCGGTAACCACAACATGGACACCATAATCCTTCCCATTTTATAAAAATCTCACAAATTTGACAACGTCTCTGACCTGAGGCATAACG
>CAZBHD010000110.1:0-4765 GCA_964491985.1 uncultured Candidatus Nitrosopelagicus sp.
TTCCAAGATCTACCTTTCCTGTATTAACATCAATACCAGCTTCGTTAAACATACTTTCCAACAAATCAATAGCACGTTGTGCATCTTGACCTTCAACTTGACTTTTTAACAATAATCGTGCCCTAGCAGTTGCGAGTCTAATCAAACCCTCCAATTGTCTAGGCGTGACTGTAATCGTATCCTCATTATCCTGCCCAATACTTCGCATTTTCATATAATAATCTAGAATCTTTTCTTCTGCCTCCTTGGTTAATATCGGCTGTATACGCTTGGCATATGAAAGATATTTAGTCAGTGTTTCCGATTCAATTAGAGATCTGCTATCAATTCCCTTTGGTGTGTGCAAATTAATTATGTGTTTTGCAATTTTAGTATCTCTTTCCTTTGATGGTTTATCTCGAACTACAAAAATTAAGTCAAATCTAGTAAGTAATGGTACAGGTAAGTTTACATTTTCTGTAATGTTTTTGAATGGATCATATTTTCCATACATTGGGTTAGCCGCTGCAAGAATTGAAGCTCGTGCGTTTAATGTTGCGACAATTCCTCCTTTTGCAATACTTGCTGTTTGCTGTTCCATGACTTCGTGTAATGCACTTCGGTCCTCAGCTTTCATTTTATCAAACTCGTCAATACATACTAAACCTTGATCTCCAAGTACAGTGGCTCCAGCTTCTAACATGAAAATTCCGTTAGCATCTCTTACAACTGCTGCAGTTAGTCCAGCTGCAGTTGAACCTCTACCAGAAGTATACAGTCCACGTGGAGCTATTCTTGCACAGAACTTTAGCATCTCACTTTTTGCAGTACCTGGATCTCCAACCAGAAATATGTTAATGTCACCTCTAATTTTTGATCCATCATTTAATTGGCGTTGAGTCGAGCCAGCCATTAATAATAGAATTGATTCTTTAATTATTTCATGACCGGTTATGTGTGGTGCATAAGAATCAATTAATCGCTCATAGATGTCAGGATTTTTTGATAAAGCTATGATCATTTTTTCTTCTTCAGGTGATATTTGTTCTCTCTCAATTCTACGTGAAGTCTTATCTCCTTTCCCTCCTAGAAATTCAACATTATTTCCATCTAATCTTAATCGATAAAGTGGACTTTCGTTTTTTGAAACGCCTGACATCCTTTCTTGCTCAATTCTAATAATTCCAGTAAGTACAATTCTATCGCCAGGTCTTGCATTATCAACTAAATCTTGTTTTACAGTAACATCTAGATAATGTGGTAATTGCCCTGGTGGTAAATCCTCTGGAAGCTCTTGCAATCTAACGAATTGAACATCAATGAATCTGCTTGATTTAGGCTCAATTCCGAGATCTTTATGCGTACATTTAGGATTTGAGCACTGTAACGGCGTGGTCAATTTTAGATCTTTATCTAAAATTACATCTGTTCGATGACCCTCTGGACACATGAAAACAAGTTCCTTCGCTAGTGGCTTGACTTCTGATGCACGTAATACCATACCAGATACACTAGTCATTTTTCCAATTACCTCAGCATTGATTTGACGTAGACTGCGTTGTACTGGGTAATTTCCAATTCTGGCTCTTATCTCATGTTCAATCTTTTTTGCATATTTTGGAAATCGTTGTTGTAAAATTTCTTTAATTGCTCTTGAAAATGCTTCTAAAATTTCATCTGGTTTTTCATTAAATACAGATTCTATCTCAGGATGAGTTACAAGATCATTATAATCAATGTTTATTGATTTGGCATTTGATGACATCATTTTATCAATGTCTTCGACATATCGAAATGTGCCTGAACTATCTTTTTGCTGCATAAGAAAGTTCTTAACATAATCAGAAAGTGCAGATGGAGTTTGTGTTTCTTGACTCATTTGTTATCACCAATTACTTGTTTTTTAAATTCAAGACTTGCTTGATAGATTTCATTATAATATACTTCTTCTTCTACACTAAGTTTTGACATAAGGTCAGATGTGAGTTTTGATGAATCAGCTAATCTGACTATTTTTCCCTGTCTAATACGTACTAATTCATTTAGCATGCTTTCAATTTTAACATAGTCATCATTTGATAGTTTTTTCATGTATGATTTCATCCTAATGTAAAAATGCTTATCCAAAGTAGCAAGTGACTCTTCGCCCTGAACGTCTTCTTTGACTTTAGCCTGTTTTAACTCTGTTACCATATCTTGTTCATGTAGGATTACATGTTTCTCAGATTCTAAAATTTCAGCAACCCATCTTGGTATATTCATTATCTCAGATTCCTTTCCTTCAATCTTTACACCCGATACATCCATCTTCAGTTCGTGCTTAAATTCGACTTTGACTTCTTCTATATCAAATCCTACCGAATGTGCTTTAACAACATCTTCTAATTCCATGAGGATCAAACTGCAACTGAAGGATTTAAGGGATCGATCGATCAATTTCGTTAACAATTAGCTTTGATCATTTGATCCTGCTAGCCATTTATTAATAAGAAATGGCAGTTTGCTTCTATGTCAATCTCAGAAATTATGTGGGTTGAGAAATATCGCCCAGAAACACTATCAGACATTGTTAATCAAAAAGAGATTATAGGCAGTCTATCAGGATTATTGAAGAATCAGGGAGAGATGCCAAACTTGTTATTCTCTGGCGGAGCTGGAGTTGGAAAGACAACTACAGCAATGTGTCTTTCTCGCGAGATATTAGGTAAAAGATGGAAAGATTACACATTAGAGCTCAATGCTTCGGATGAGCGTGGTATTGGTATGGTCAGAGAGAAAGTCAAAAAGTTTTCAAGATTTGCGGGTTTAGATACCGAAATTCCATTTAAGATAATAATTTTAGATGAGGCTGATGAAATGACATCAGATGCACAGACGGCACTAAGAAGAATAATTGAAGATGCCGCAAAATTTTGTAGATTTATACTAATTGCTAACAACATTTCAAAAATAATTCCACCGATTCAAAGTAGATGTGCAAACTTCAAATTTACTCAGATTAAACAAACGGAGATAGTTAATCATCTAAGGACGATCATAAAAAAGGAGAAAATTAAATCAGACGACAAAGGAATTACAGAAATCACAGAATATGCAGAAGGTGATCTTAGACATGCAATCAATTTACTTCAAGCAGTTGCCAGTACAGGAAATATTTCACAAGCCAATGTGAAGGCGGCGGCAGGTCTAACAAAAACAAACGATGTTTCAGATGTGTTAAAGCTAGCTATGTCAGGAAAGATTCAAGATGCCAGAAATAAGATGATTGAATTGATCAAAGTGTATGGAATGTCTGAATCAGATTTCTTAAAATACATCAATCAGGCACTGTTTGCACTAAAACCAGATCATCTTGAAGACATCTCTCAAATAATTGCAAAATATGATTATAGAATCCTATCTGGTGCAAATCCGGAAATACAGTTAACTGCAATGCTTGCAGAATTAACAAAATTTCCAAAAATTAAATAGTATAATTATAAGAGAAATTTGGAAAATCATGAGTGAAGATAAAGATATACGACATGAACTTTTGATGGATATCAAAAAAATAGATGGAGTTCTAGAGCGAATCGATATTACATGCCAAAAATATGATGATGAGAGGATGGATGCAGCGTTAGCCATTCTAAAGATTAAGAGTGAATTGGAAAGTATACGTAAAGTTCTTCCACACATGAGTAGTTTTCTTGAAGAGTAATTCTAGCAGAATCTAGGAACATCCATACTTTACTGCCCAATCTTGAGTTCCAAATTCACTCTCACTGCAATAGATTTGAAAAATCTCAGCGTGACCGCTACTCAGAAGCATCTCATTTAGCATCATATCATTACAATATACCAATCCAAGTGAACGATCATACTTGTCTACTTTTTGCCAGGAGTCTTGAACAAATACAGCGTCAGAACCAACAGGACAGAAAGTTTCTGCAAACTTTGATGCCTCGTCATATCCTGGTTCACCACGTTCAGGTGTATCTACAAGTGACAGTCTGATTGTGATGTTTTGACCGTTCATAATCCTAAAATCTAAAGTGTCACCATCTGTTATCTTGGTAATTATTCCAGAAAATCTATACTGGACAGAATCATCTTCTGGTGGATTTTGAACTGCAACTACAACAACTGCGATTCCAATCATTGAGACAAGAATTAGCGATATTGGCTTTAACATGGTATACTCTGATATAGAAATTATAATAACAGTATGAATCCAAATCAGTAGGAATGGCAGACAAAGTTTGGCTTGGTGGCATATTTCTCAAAGATGAGGGCGGATATGAGATTGTTCTCAAATCATTTGCACACTACAAAAAAAGATTGCAGACCATAGGAAACAGCCCAGAACTCAAAGAGTCGGCTGCCATGTTTGCCCCTGTTCTACAACAGCAGGCAGTAAAAATAGTTCCACAAATTGACGTCACCGTATCAAAGATTCAGGATGCACTTTCTGATTCTATACCTGTTGATTCCCTTGCTGGCTACGTACCATTAATGCAAAAAGCCCTGGAATGTTATCAATCAGACATAGAAAAGGCTGAGACCACCGGACATGAATATTTTCAAAAACTGTTGGGTGATATTCCTAAAGCAAAACAGGACTCGGCAAACATTGCACAGGCAATTGACAAAATAAAACAGGTTTCAACGTAACTATAATCTATATTATTTTTTTTTTATTTAGATGTAGAAGAAAGTGATCTACACATTTGTTTGCCTCTTTGATATTATGATCAAGCATCTCCTTTCCGCAAGTTGGACAGATTAACTTGGTTCTAGAAGCATA
>CAZBHD010000111.1:0-18173 GCA_964491985.1 uncultured Candidatus Nitrosopelagicus sp.
CAGCCAAGAAAAGAGGTGGCGGTGGCAAGAAACGTAAAGCACCAGCCAAGAAAAGAGGCGGTGGCGGCAAGAAAAAAGGCGGAGCAAAGAAGCGACGTCGATAAACTGATCGTGTTTAGTCAGTAACACAATAGCGTTACACGCAGAAGTGTTACAACGGCCGAATGATGATCTTCATTTTTTAAATACTGCTTAACTCAAGGTATTCAAAATTTTTTGTAATGACTTTTATTGTCTAATTCATGACTAATGTTATGAGTATGTATATGCCTGGCGCAACTGCTGTTGGTATTACATTTGTTGATGGTGTAGTTTTTGCAAGTGAGAAGCGTATTGCATATGGGAATTTTCTTGTGAGTAAGTCAACAAAGAAGACATTTCCAATAACGCCAAAAGTTGGTGCAACATGTGCTTGTCTTGTTGCAGACATGCAGATTCTTTCATTACAAATTTCTGCGTTAGCAAAAATTCGAAAGATGGAATTAAAACGTGATGTGCCACCAAATACAGTTGCCAAAATGATGTCTAACATGATGTATGAACGCAGATACTTTCCATTACTGACACAGGTTATAGTTGGAGGTATGATAGACAAACCAGTAATTTATACGCTTGACCCATTAGGTTCAGTTCTTCCTGATGATTATGCTGCCGTTGGAACAGGTGCTGAGATGGCATTAGGTGTTTTGGATCCTCAGTTCAAAGAAAATTTAACAGAAAAAGAGGCTACAGATTTAGCAGTAAAAGCAGTTCGTTCAGCTACAATGCGTGATTCATTTAGTGGTGATGGAATAGATGTACTAGTTGTAAATAAAGATGGAATGAAAGAATTCACAGAGAATATTAAATAACCTCTAAATTGTTTTTCCAATTTCCCAGTATTTGTCTGATATGTAATGTAGGTTTTTTACGACTTCACCTTTGGACACACTCCCCAATTCTGTACTATCCATCATAGCCTTCCCTACTGCTAAAAACTTACGTTTAGATTCTTCAATAATACAAACAATGTCACCTTTTAAGAATTCAGTATATTTTGTGATTCCGGGTCGCATTACATTAGCTCCACTACACATAAATTTTATGGCACCCATATCCACCATTACATTTGGAAATCTTTCCAGTGTTTCAATTTGATTTAGAAATGGTAAATAATAGTCATCAATTTTTAGAATTATTATTCCATCTCCAATCATTAATTGAGCATTATTATCTATGAAATGTACTTTAAGATTCTTTATTTTTGGAGGTTCTATTTTCCATTCATCTGATATTAATTTTAGAATGTGGTTTGTTTCACTTTTAGAAATTAGATTTGTTTTCAAATTTTCGAAATCTCTTTTCTAATATCAATAATATCTCTTATAATAGAACTTGCAGTCTCAATTCCACCAGCCCCACGACCAATAATGGTTTGTGTCCCAGAATGTTCTGATGTGAAGGAAATTGCATTTAATGTTCCATCAACGCACAATGGATCGTCATTTTTAACTTCTACAGGGCTAACTGTGAGTTTATCTTCACACGACGCAATTAATTTTACTGAACTTGAATTCAGTTCAGCATTTTTAATATCCTCTGTTACTACATTTCTTATCCCACATCGAGTTATATCTGGCATTGTGACTTTCATACCCATAATCCAGTTTGCTAGAATTACTAGTTTTGCAGCAGCATCTAAACCATCTAGATCTAGCGATTCATCTGCCTCCACATACCCCTTTTCTTTTGCATCAGATAGTGCCTCGCCAAAAGACATACCTTTTGACATGTTAGATAATATGTAGTTCGTTGTACCATTTAGAATTCCTTGAAAAGAAACAATCTTTTCTCCAAGAAGACTATTTTTTGCATAGTCCAATATTGGCGTTCCACCACCTACAGTTCCACTAAACCTTAGTAGTACTTGGTTGAATTCAGCTAGTTCCATTAATGATGGAAAAGCCAATGCCAACGGTCCCTTGTTTACAGTGATAACATGCATTTTCCTTTTCATTGCTGTTATGATATGGGTCATTCCCGGCTCTGCATCTTTGTAGTTACTCGCAGTTGTTTCAATTAGAATATCTGCATCAAGTGTTTTAATCATTTCAATACCGGTCATTTGAGATTTGGAATTGTATCCTCTTACTGAGCCAGATTTCTTCTTCACATCAATCAATTTTTTCAAATTTAAACCTGCGTTATCACATGCACTGCCTTTACTGTCAAATACACCAATGATTCTTGGCTTTAATCCGTATCTCGAATAAAGTTCACTTGCTCTTGACTCTAGCAGACTAGTGAAGCTCTGGGCTACAACACCAAATCCACACAGTATTATTCTCATAGAATCATCACAACAGAATGGTTATTTAATCTGATTTATCTAGGTTCAAAGAAACTGAGTTAATGCAGTATCGAAGATTAGTTGGTTTAGGTCCATCATCAAAGACGTGTCCTAGATGTGCACCACAATTTTTACAATTAACCTCAACACGTGTCATACCAAAACTCTGATCTTCTACATACTCAATGTTTTTTTCATCATCTGGTTTGAAAAAACTTGGCCAGCCGGTGCCGGAATCAAATTTTGTGTCAGACGAAAAAAGTTTTGTTTCACAGCAAGCACAGTTATACATTCCTTTATCTTTAGAATCCCAATAAATACCTGTAAAAGCTCTTTCAGTCCCTTTATTTCTACAAACCTCAAATTGTTCGGACGATAGTATTTTTTTCCACTCTTCATCTGATTTTGAGATTTTATAGCTCATAGTTTTTTACGTTTTTCCTCGGTACGTTTCTCAGATTCAAATCTTTCTAATTCATATTCTTCTAAATCAACATACTTCATAATTTTACTTAGTATTGGATGTTTTTGCTTAATCAATTTGTACATCTTTTGTGCAACTTTTCTATAATCAGTGTGTCCTTGTGGAATAGTACGTAATTCTATAAGGTGTGTTGCTTCACGTAAATTAAGTTTCATGAAATATGGATAATTATATGCAAAATTAACTATATACTGTGCTTGTTCTGGTAGTTTTTTACGAATTTTTTGAAAAACATTTTTTGTATTATCCATACATTCTGAAAATTCCTTCTCAATTCCTAATTCTACAATTTCTTTTGGGGTATGATAACTATGATCAGTAGTTAGAAGTTGTCTTTCCAGTGTTAGTGCTCTATGTCTATGAAAATCTCTGAACATACCATAATTTGTTAATAAGTCAAAAGTATAATCAATCATCTCAAAAGATCTTGGAGGGCGATGTCTTCTGTTTTTTCTAATGTTAGCATATGTGTTTATTATTTTCATTTTTTGTTTTCGAGTGATTCTTTTAACATTTTTATGAATCTGAGAAAACTCAATGCCTGGTGACTGCTCATAAATTAATGCAGAAATCACCTTGTTAATCCCACTATATTCTGTTTCATAACTTACTAATTTTACAAAGTTACCTCTTGTAGGTCTTCCATTAACATGTGATTTACTTAATTTAGTCGAAGTTTTCTTAATATCATCAAGATATTTTTGTAAGATTTTACCATATTTGTCATTTGTGCGTCTTACAAACGATTTGATAGTCGTATCAAGCTCTTTTTTCATTTGTGATGCTAGGTTTCTCTCTTCTGATAGGTTGGAGCCATACATTATTGAGAGTAAATACTCGAATGCACGTCCATTTCCGGTTATTCCAACATTTGTTAATGTAGATGCAGGTAAAAGACTCCTCAATGCATCTAATGCCTTTGCCTTTGTTGCAGCATTGTAGATTCGCTGTGCAGATTTAATAGTATTATTGTCTTTTAATTGATTAAATTTTTTTTCTTTACCAGTATGATCTTTAAACTTATAATTTTCAATTGAATCTTTTTCACGAATTAAATTTAACATTGGTTTTATATTTTTTGAATAAACATCAAAATCAAAATTACATGCATTTAAGTAGTTATCAGCATAAGATGATTTCATAACATCTGGTTCACGATAAAATTTGTATTTACCATTAATTTTTTTGTCCCAAGAGACATATCGTGAAGATTTTTCTAAATATGACAACCCGATTCTACGATCTTCAATTTTTTTTACTGCAATGTTTGATAACCCTTCAATTGCAATTTGCCCACCACCAAGTTCAGCAACAGAATCATCACCATATTCCAAAAGAACTCTAGTGTAAAATTCCTCACCGCGATTTTTATTTTTCAGAAATTCATCTAAGAAGATCTTTCTCATACTTTTATCGGTTCTGCTATATCGTGACATTAGAGCACCACGATCAACCTGCTGTGGCGTAATTATTGCAAATACTTTTTTGTCTATATTTGAAAAATGTTTTAGTAGCTGCTTCCTCTCGTTATCTGTAAATTCAGACATTAAGTTCTATCTTTACTAACTGGTTTTATTTTTTCCTGTGCCAATCTGAATTAGATCAGGGGATTTGGTTGGGAGATCAGTGGATGTTTGTTGTCCTTTTACTTGCCAGCGTGTTAGAACTTCTTTGAATGCTTTATCCATATCAGGATCTTCGGTATACATCAAGGTTGTAATCCATCTTCCTTTAGGCCCTTCCGCGTTTCCAACTGGACCACCAAATGATTTCATCCAAAATTTACTAGGTAGTATTTTCAGCGATTCATTATCTGGATCATTGTTGAGTTTGTCCCAATATTCCGAAACAAATTGTAACACTTTGCCAATTTCTTCTTTTTCAATCAATACTATATGTCATTTATGATTAAATTTTAAAATTACGATTAGGCACGATTTTGATTTTGTTAATTTGTTTGCACTAAAAATTCCAACCTTATTCACACTTTGTTGGTTATATGGATCTTTCAATTTCTTAGTATGAGTAACAACGAAGTCAGTATGATTGGAATGCCAGTAAAAGACATGTATGGCGCTCCAATGGGAAAGGTTTTAGGGACATCCACTGATATTGACGGTTCTATCCAAACTGTCGGAATCAACTGTGGATCTGGTGGTCTCAAACAAATTCCAAATGAACAACTCGTTGTTAAATCTGAAGTAGTAATTTTCATACCAAAGTGGAGGTTGGATTCACAACGTTTGCTAAAAGAAAAAGAGCTTACAGTCCGACGTCTTACTGCGTTGATGGAAATTGTTTCTGACAACGACACCATGAAATCTGATGCAGAGTTAATTCATGAAAAGAACAGAACAAAATTAATGACCTTACAAAATACTGAAGAAGAAATTAATTCTGAACTAGATCAGCGTGTTGGCGAAATCAACGCTCAAGTAAAGGCAGTAAAAGTTCTTTTGTTTGATGCTAAAGTTCAATACAAAAGTAATGAGATTTCTCAGGAAACATTCGATCACGTTCAACAACAAACTGACGAAATGCTTCAACACATGCAACATGAAAAAGATGAGATTGCTAAAGTTAAATCAAGACTTGCAAATCTATCTATTGAAGATGTGTTAACTACAGGACCTGCATTACATCCAATACAGGATTCTGCAGTAACATACCTAACAAATCCCGATGAAAATGAGCCAATTGAGTCTCGTTTACCAGAACCACCTGGTGTGGAGTCCTCATCTCCGGAACAGGTTTACAGTCCACCAATGACAATTCCTGCACAGTCTGAAGAAAAAGACAAAGAAGAGCCAGCACAACAAGAAAAATTTTCAGAATCTGCCTGGCTTAAAAGAATGAACCAAGAGTAATCAAAGTTTAACATTTTAAAACACTTGTTTTATACAAAATAGTATTGCATACAGAAGAATTTCAAATTGGGTTAGGGAACAACGATAATTCTATACGAAATAATTCAGACTCTGATTTTATTTCATTTTGGGATGAAAGAGCTAAACTTCTCAAATGGTTTAAACCATGGAATAAAACAGTTGATTGGAACCCTCCATTTGCAAAATGGTTTGTTGGAGGGGAGATTAACGCCTCGTATAACACATTAGATATCAATCAGGAAGAAAATTCAACCAAAATCGCAATTTTTTGGGAGGGTGAGGACGGCAGTTCTCGTATTCTCACATATAGTGATTTGTACACGAATGTAAAAAAATTTGCCAATGTCCTCAAATCATTAGGGATCAAAAGCGGTGACCGGATCACAATTTATCTTCCTATGGTTCCAGAATTGATAATTGCTATGCTTGCATGTTCAAGGATAGGTGCAATTCATACTGTAGTTTTTTCTGGGTTTAGTGCTAGTTCTCTAAAGGATAGAGTTGAAGATTCAGGATCAAAGATAATAGTTACTGCTGACGGCGGGTTCCGAAAGGGAAAATTGATCAAACTCAAAGAAATCGTAGATGAATCTGCATCAAATATGAGTTCGGTAAAGCATGTAATAATATTCAAACATGCAAATAATCAGATAACACTGAATAAGAAAGACTGTATTTGGTCTGAACTAATGGATACATCATCAGAAGAGTGTGATGCCGAAAAACTTGATAGTACACATCCACTTTACATTCTATATACATCTGGAACAACTGGTAAACCAAAAGGAGTTTTACATGGAACTGGTGGATACTTAACCCATTTGTATTCTACATTCAAGTGGGCATTCGATATAAAAGACGACGATGTGTAATTCCGCCCAGCAGATATTGCGTCGGCGACAGGTCACAGTTACGTTGCCTATGGACCACTTTTACATGGCGCAACACAGGTAATGTATGAAGGTGCACCCGACTATCCTAGTGTATCAAGAATTTGGGACATAATTCAAAAATATCGTGTAACTATTTTCTATACCACACCAACCGCACTACGCATGTTTATGAAGTTTGGTGATGATATACCAAACTCATTTGATTTATCAGCATTACGATTACTTGGAACTGTAGGAGAACCAATTAACCCAGAAGTATGGAAATGGTATTTTCATGTAATTGGAAAGAAAAAATGTCCAATAATTGATACTTGGTGGCAAACAGAAACTGGTGGTATGATGATCAGTAACCTTCCCGGTATTGAGACAGTTCCGTTAAAACCTGGATCTGCAACACGACCTATACCAGGCGTTGATATTTCAGTAGTGGATGATGATGGTAACGAAGTTGAAAATGATACAAAAGGCTCACTAATAATTAGAAAGCCTTGGCCTGGAATGTTACTTACATTATGGGGGGATGATGAGAAATACAAAGACGTCTATTGGTCAAAATACGATGGAATGTACTATCCGGGAGATTATGCGATAAAAGATAATGATGGTTACCTGTGGTTATTGGGTAGGTCTGATGATGTTTTGAAAGTTGCCGGTCATAGGATTGGCACTGCTGAATTAGAGAGTAGCCTTGTTTCTCATAATGATATTGCAGAATCAGCAGTATGTGGTATACCTGATGAGCTAAGAGGAGAATCAATAATTGCATTTATTGTATTAAAGGACGGTGTCACCACACCAAATGATGTACTCAGAACTGAATTGATATCAACTGTTAGGAATGGTATAGGACCTATCGCAACTCCATCAGAATTTTATTTTGTCACAAAGCTTCCAAAAACTCGAAGCGGAAAAATTATGAGGAGACTTCTCAAGTCTATTGCAACTAAGCAGCGAATTGGTGACATAAGTACGTTAGAGGATGGTGCAGCCGTTGAAGAAGTTCAATCTGCATTTGATGAACTACAAAGTGCTATTAACAGAGATATGTGATAGTGACTTGTATGCCATACGGTTACGATAAGACTAGGAGTGAAAGAAGATGTGTAAAATGTCATAAACTACTTTATGTGTTTGAAGTCGGAAAACTCTGTATCGAGTGCTCCAGAATGGAGTCAAGAAAGTAAGAAAAATTTGAAACTTATATCAGATAATATCAGAATTTTAACATGGGAGATGGAATAGGCGGTCCTGTCATTAGATGTATGTCTGGTAATACATTTGAATTAGATGTAACCCATTATAGAAAAGATAATCAAGAACAATATAGCAGAATCGAAAAAATAATTATCTCAAAAATTGATAACCCTGATAACCCTGAATATAGAGAAACTACACAAAATGAGCTTGAACAGGCTTTGAAAGGGAAATTTGTGTCTTGTAATGTACAGTATAGGGATAAAAAAACAGATTCATTAGTATGTAATGTCTTTGTCCAAAAACCTCCAGAAGGGTTCTAAAAATATAGTTAAAAATTAACACGTGCGTATTAATTTTGCTTCAAATTCTCAGTTATAATGGATTTGCAGACGATTTTTATTTCTCAAGGGAAAACTTCAGATTTTTCAATGATGATGTATAAAACATAGAAAGAAATTTTGTAAACTCGTTTAATTCTGATTTAGTGCGTTTACTTGAAAAATGTGATTCCCATGTTACTTTTACAGTATTATCAATCTTAGTCATAGAGATTGTTGCATGATATGCATCAATTGGTAAGCCAGAGGTGGCAATATAGGAAAAATATTTTTTTGGTGACCAACCAACAATCTGTTCCTCCACATCAGAGCCGTCTTCAAATGAGATTAATCTGACCGTACCAATCCCACGTTTTTGTTCAGTAAGAAACTTTGTTGATTTTTGTCCTGTAAGCCAATCAAGTTTAGATATCTTACTTAATTGCTTCCAAACATTTTCTATGTCAGTCTTTATGGTGACGCTTTTCTTTATAGAATCAGTTTCCATTAGAATAAAATATTTTTCAAATGTATATATGCGATCTGGTTTTGTGTTAGTACATGGTATTTGGTTGGGGTAAAAAAGAACAAGTTGTTGAAGAACATAGGGATAAACCAGCAGCACCTACACATAAGGACATTACATTAGAAGATATTCCATCTATAATTCAGGATATTACTAATTTACGCCAGAAAACACTCGTAGCCGAAGTTAAATCGTTTCAAAAAAGAGTTGAGTCGGATAAAAAAACATTATTATCAATTGCTGATGATCTTGGAAAAGATAGTTTAAAGACAGATGATATGGATCCACATCTTGAAATCCTTGTAAACAGAGGAAAAAAGGAAGTTATTTCATCAATACAGAAAGAATTTAGAATTGAATTTTCTAATATTGATTCGTTTGACAAAGTAAAAGATTTTCAACGAAATGCATCTAGGAGAATCAAAAAAGTTGGTGATATGTTGGGCAAACATTCACGAGTGATACATATTTTTGCTAAAAAATATGCCAAAAAACTGAAAGATGATTTACAAGTACTTACAGATAATCTTACTGAAATTAATACATTGATTTCAAATTATGATTCAAACCAGGAATTATTGAATGATATTAAAAATTCATTAAATGATTTTGCAAATACAAAAAAAGACATAGTAAAACAGGAAAACAGGAAATTACAATTAGAGGAATTAATATCAAGTGAGCGGCAAAACGAAATTAACTCAAGAAAAGATATTGACATGATGGAATCATCTTCAGAATATAAAAAATTTCAAGAAATTAAACAAAAACTAGCTTCGTTAGAAAATGAGGAAAAATTGATCAAGAAGAATGTTGAAGAACAGTTCATAAAAATATCTAGACCATTGAATAAATACGTCTACGTTTCATCACTTGATAAACCACTTAAAATAATGACAGGAAATCTTGCATCATCGCCATATGATGTCATATCTCAGATTAACTTGCCGAATATTATAACAATTTTAAATTCTGCTCGATCTGCAATTGGATCTGGCTCAGTATCTGTAAAAGATATTACAAAATCTCAGCATGCAATAAATGAGATTATCGATTTGCTTCCACAATTAATCAATCAAAAAGATCTATTTATCGGAAAAAAATCTCAACTAAATGATGATTTAAACATTTTTGACAATGATAAATTACTTGCCTCAGTAAACATTTTGGAAAAATCCCAGTCAAATATATCAGATACAGAATCTAAAATATCTTTGATTCAAGAACAAATTGGCTCTAGTAAGAGCTCATTACATGGAATAATATCAAAATTGGAGTTGAACCTAAAGCAGGCATCATCAATGCACTATAAAATTTCTTATACTGAAAATGATATTCAAAACTAAAAAAATAGAAAGAACTGTCACTTTAACAAAGCAGGCATGTGAAGGAATTCTTTCATACTGTAAAATGAATCATCCTAATGAGATGGTGTTAATTTTAAAAGGGAAATCAAAAAAAGGTGCTGTATTCATTGATAGTTTAGTCATACCACCATTTTCAGAGACCGGACCAATATTTGCTGGGTTTCCATCCAGTTTTTTACCGTTAGATTTGAGTTATGTGGGAATGGCGCATTCACATCCAGTGGGATCAGGTGATCCTTCACTTGAAGATTTGAACAATTTTTTTGGATTGGTCTCAATCATTGTCAAATCACCATATAATGAAGATGATGTGTTTGCTTGGGACAGTTCAGGAAACTCAATTGCAATCTCAATATCAGAATAGTAATAAATGAAATGAAAATATTCTGACAAAACCTTATATTCAAATTAAGTCAAGTTCATTCATATTGATTAACTATAAGTCATATTTGATATTTCTATTTGCATCGCTGGCTGTAAGCATTGGATTACAAATGGTTTTACCATTCCCTTACGGTCTTGGTGCTGCATTAGCATTGTTCATTGCATTTCCTATTCTACTACGAAGAAGAATGATGAATCGTATGAGAGGTGGATTCGGTGGTGGTTCAAGTAGCTCTGGCGGATTCGGTGGAGGTTTATTCGGTCAGAATAATGAGAGTTCTAGCAAAGTCAAATACGAATGTTTAGTTTGCCATAAGGTATACAATGCAAGAGAATGTCCAAGATGTGGCTCCACAATGAAACGAGCAATGTTTTAAATTTATTATCATGTCAACAACAGAGCTAGCATTAGATATAATTCGAAAAAAAGTTTTTTTCCACAATTCTATTGATGTGTGGATCTCTGCATGTGAAGAGAAAAATCTTGATTGGTTTAATATTGAAAGTTACAAAAAATTTATTTCGTATTTACTCAAAAACAACCTACAGATTAAAGCCTTCAATCTATGTTCACATGAGGCGGGTGCAACTGAAGAGAAAAAAACAAAATTTGCTGATATTTTAGCTGAAACAAAAGATTCTGATCCTAACACTGCAACATATACTATCAAATTAAACAAAGCCACTGTTGATCTGATAAGAGAATTTACTTCTGAAGATTAATCATCTTTTTAATTTTGGATTTACGATTGCATCAAGTGCATTTCCTATAAAGACAAAAGCAAGACCTGTTATTGCAATTAACAATCCAGGTGGAACAATCCACCACCAAAATCCTTGTGCAGCAGCACCATATGTGTTTGCATCATGAAGTATTTGTCCCCATGTAGGAAATGATGGATCGCCTAATCCAAGAAAACTTAATCCAGCCTCGGTTGTGATTGCAGCGGGAACTGAAATTGCAATACTAGCAAACGCATATGGGAGTAATTGCGGTATTATATGCCTGAATATTATCTTACTATCTTTCTGCCCCATGATTTTAGCAGCTTCCACATATTGCCGTGTTTTTATCTGGAGTGACATACTTCTTGAAACTTTGGCTATACCTACCCAGCTAAATATCATCAAAAATCCAATCATTAAGAAAATACTATTACTAATTGTTACAGCCAGAATTATTAGAAATGGTAATGCAGGTAGTGCATAAATCACATCGTTAAATCGCATCATAGTTTCATCAGTTTTTTTTCCTTTGTATCCAGAATAAACTCCATAGATTAATCCAACAACGACAGAACCAATTGCAACAGAAACGCCAATAAATAATGCTAATGGCGTTCCCCACAATAATCCAACTGCAAGATCTCGTCTTAATTCATCAGTTCCCATCAAACCAAATGCCTTTCCACCAAGAATTATCCTAGAATCTATATTTTCATTTAATTTTTTTATTCCATATGTATCAACTATAAACACATAATCCCCCCGCAAAATATTATTTTGAGACACTTCTGAAAATATTATATCAGTAATTGTTTTTTCAGAAATATCAAAAGCAAAAGCATCTGTATTCATCAAAATATTTTTTTTAATCATCTCATCTGTCGAAAAAATTCTTTGATTGTAAACAGTTTCATTTTCAGAAAATGGAAGTGTCGTTGTCAATAAATTTAGCATTAGTCCGTCAGGACGTAATACATTAAGTGATAGCAAGTATGAATCAGAATATTTAACTTCAAATTCATATACAAAATCACTTGGAAAGTCATCAAATTCAAAATTTACAAGAAATTGTTCAGATGTAAGTTGGATATTATCGGAATTTGTTTGAAAAATCTGGGGCGACAAAATTTTATGTTCAGGGATTTTTTCTACCGTGAAATAATTTGCCCAAAGCGGAATTGATGTTTTTGGATAAGATATCCATTTTTCTGGATTATTCCACTCTTGAAATGTTGATGCTGGAATGGTTATTGCCGTTATAGCAGAGACTGATACTAATACTATAATTATTGAAATTCCAATTAACCCAAGTGCGCTCTTTGCGAATTCGTGTCTTATTTCTCCTGTCGAAATGTTACTCATATCCCAGTTCTCACCCGTGGATCAAAATATCCGTAAAGAAGATCGGCTGTAAATATACTAATTAAAAATAACACGGTCAGAATGTATGTAGAGCCAATTATTACAGGTAAATCCATCACGCTAATTGCTTCAAAATATAACCTTCCCATACCAGGCCAATCAAATACGGCTTCGGTAATTATTGCACCGCCTAAAGAACCAGACAAACTTAATGCAAGAATTGTGACAATTGGTGGCGCTGCATTTTTTAGTGCATGTTTGTATACAATTTTTTTTCTACTAATACCCATAGTTTTTTTTGCAGTAATGAAATCTTCTTGCATGACACCAACCATAAAATTCCTCACTAAATATGCCCAAGATCCAAATCCAATCAAAACAATTGTAATTACTGGAAGGGTCATATGATACAAAAGTGAAAAGATGTACATCGGATCACTAGGTTCAATATCTGGAGTTGCCCTAGCTGGGAAAATTTGGTACATGAATGCAAAGACGAATATCATTAGCATGCCAATCCACCACACAGGGAAACTGCTGCTTATGACTGCAAATGTTGATGTAATCCTATCTGTTTTTGACCCAATTTTATTACTTGATGCCGCACCTAACAATATCCCAATTATTGAAATTATTACAGTTGCTGTAGTAAATAATAAAACTGTTTTTGGAATTTTTTCAAGTAGGATATCACCTACGTTGGATGAACCAGTATCGCTTGTGAGAAATGTTGCATTACCAAAATCTAACATCATTATCTTTAACATAGTGTACCCAATTCTTTGTGGTGAATACCAAGGAGTATCAAGACCTAAGGAGCTAACTCGTTCATTAATTTTCTGCTGAATAAATTCTTCAAAATCTTCTGGGTTTGTGAAGCTTTTTGCTATTGAAGGATTATCAGTTATCTCAGAGCGAACTTGGAATACGATACCCTGTTTGAGAATTGTATCCATATTTGAGCCAACTAAAGAGATCGTAAGCAAAAGTGTGATCATGAGGACTCCGAACATGGTAATTCCTCTAGTTAACAAATATCGTTTTAGTCCCAACACGGACAATGCCTATATTTCACTTATAACGTATTTGGGCAATAATGGTACATTCGTAAAACAACTTAAAAACCCCCGTAACGAAATTCCCAAATGCATGAATTTGCAAATTCGCATTCATTACGAGATGGAATTTGTGATCTACTGGCATCAGCCAATATAGCAACAGAACAAAATATCCAATTACTTGATTATACAATTGATTTATTTAATAAAAATGGACTTTCCAGTGATTATTATGGTTATCATAATGTTGATCATGAACTAGAAGTGACATATGTAACACTCATGTCAGCAATTAATTCTTTTAGAAACAAAAAATTTGAAATAGATGACGTGAAATACTTATTTGCGTCTGCACTGTTACATGATTTCGATCCGAATAAAGTATCGGACAGGCCACATGAAAAAAGTGTGATTGATTTCATTAACAATGATCAGCAGATTCAAAAATTGTTACAAAATGCAAATATTGATTTGAATATTGTCCGTGCATTGATATCACGAACAGTTTATCCTTGGTCTGGTGCAGTAAAAGTAGAAACTGAGCAAACGATAAAAAATTATTTGAATGCATCTGAATATGCTAAAAATAATTCTAAGAAGCAAGAGCATTTTTTTGAACTTGGTCATTTTCTCTCTATATCTGATAGAATTGGGGGTTATTCACTAGGTGATTTTTCTAAAGCGATGGAAATGGCAAAAATGAACGCACATGCATCAGGATGGCATCCAGCATTGATTGTAAGACGATCAGTATCATTCTTTGAGGATATGCTTAACAATGAATCAAGCATGTGTGAACAAGTTTTAAATGGAATTCCAAAACATATGCGAAAAAACTTCCTTGATAATATTGTAAATTTTATGAAACTCAGACAAGAAGAAATTCAGGTTTATAATAAATTCACATATGAAGGACTAAAACTTGTACCAACGATTGAGAAGAATACGAATCATGATGAATTTATTGATGCACTATTAGAAATCTACAATGAATTACCTAAACCATTACAGTTTACACGTGAAGATTTTGTTGAATCGATTCATGATAAAGATACTATTCTTAATACACTCCGAATTGAAGGTCCAAAGGGTCAAATAATTGGTTTTGCTAAAGGTGGACCACTTGAGAAATATAATTTTCAGACTAAGATTGATGACGAAAATTATGGAAAAAATAACACAGCATTTTTAGAACCTATTGCAATCAAAAATGGCTATTGGGGATTCCATGGCGGACGTGAAATACGTCAGTTATTTTTGATGCAGGTTCAATCACAAGGATTTACCTATATGACAAGTTTTGCAATGCGTGATGTCATACAACACAGGATAGACAGTGAGGAAGGGATTGATTTTGTTAAAAAGTTTGATCCCGAACGTTGGGATTACTATCGAGTTAGACTTTAGCTGAAAATATCTACTAGTGTTTTTTATAGTCAGTATGAAAGACACTAATAATTTGATTCAATTAGGTAAAGAACAATTAGATAATGGAAATTATGATGAGGCACTTGACTTTTTTGGACAAGCATTATCACTTGATCCAGCAAATCCAGATTTATGGAATCTGAAAGGGATTACATTACGTAGTTTAGGAAGATATGATGAAGCATCAGAATGTTACAATAAATCACTTGAGATAGAACCTAGAGACAAAGAATCATCTTAAAGATTTGTATTTACTAAAGAATAACCCTAATGATTATATTTGAAGCAAAATTTCAAAAAATTATATGGTGAATAAGGAGAAACTACAACAAGCAGTTTCTAAAATTTTTAGTATTAATAAAAAAATTAGATTTGTCGCAATAATTTCTGATAACGGCAGAATTCTTTCGTCCAAAATGAAACCTGATAAGCATTCGTTACTAAAACAGGAGAATGAAGAAAAATTTTGTCATGATATTATAAAAAGAAAAAAAATGAGGCAGGAATATGATAAATCTCTAGGCAAGGTAAGATATGTTAATGTAGAACGAGAAAATATTACTCAGATTGTAACGTACATAAATTCAAAATCAATTTTTGTCACTGTTGAGCCTGAATTAACAGTTAATTCAAAGGAAATACTAATCTCAAAGATTAAAAAAGCTAGTTCAGTTCTAAATTAGCATTAGGTATGATATCTATGTCAAAAATTAGTCAAATTAACTATGATATTCAGTTTGAGCCAATTTTTACCAATTTCACATTTAATGGCATTGAGATTATTACTTTAACAACTACTACTACCAATACATTCACACTTAACTCTGCAGAACTTGAGATAAAAAATTGCCATATTATTCATAAAGGAAAAACCATTAAAGCAAAATCAAGCCTAAACGCAAAAAATGAAACATTAAGTATTAAAACAACAAAAAAAATTTCGGGTAGAGTCAAGATCTGTATAGAATTTACAGGCATTTTAAATGACAGGCTACTTGGATTTTACCGAAGTAAATACAAAGATACGGCAGGAAAAACTAAACATTTAGCAACGACACAGTTTGAAGCAGCAGATGCAAGACGTGCATTTCCATGTTGGGACGAACCCGCAGTTAAAGCAACATTTGATGTTTCCTTATTAGTTGACAGACATATGACGGCAATCTCTAATATGCCTGAAAAAATAAAAAAGAAGGTTAATTCCAAAGTATTAGTTGAATTCGAGAGAACTCCAATAATGTCAACATATCTTTTGTATCTAGGAGTTGGCGAATTTGAATTTATACAGGATAATTTAAGGAATATCAAACTTAGAGTTGTAACAACAAAAGGGAATAAGAAAAAGGCTAGACTATCATTAGATTTAACAAAAAAATTCCTATCTGAGTATGAAAAATATTTTGGAATAAAGTACCCTCTACCCAAACTTGATATGCTTGCAATACCTGACTTTGCAGCAGGTGCAATGGAGAATTGGGGGGCAATAACATTTCGTGAAACTATATTACTTTATGATCCAAAAACATCTTCCACCAGAACTAAACAATACATTGCAGAAGTTATCTCTCATGAATTAGCCCATCAATGGTTTGGAAATCTGGTTACGATGAAATGGTGGAACGATTTATGGCTAAATGAGAGTTTTGCTACATTTATGGCTACCAAGATAGTCGACAAGTTTTATCCTGAATGGGATCTTTGGGATCAATTCTTAGATGACGCTATGAATACCGCAATGAGTCTTGATTCACTGAAAACATCTCATCCTATTGATGTAGATGTAAACCATCCATCAGAGATTAGATCAATATTTGACTCAATATCGTATGATAAGGGCGGATGTATATTACGAATGCTTGAAAATTTTGTTGGGGAGAAAAATTTCCAAAACGGTCTTAAAAAATACTTAACAAAACATCAGTACTCTAATGCACAAGGCAGTGATCTTTGGAACGCAATTGGAACTATCTCAAAACAACCAGTTGATAAGATGATGAAGACATGGATTAATCAAGTAGGATTTCCACTAGTATCAGTAACAAGGAAAAATTCTAATCTTTCATTAAAGCAATCAAGATTCCTTTTAGAAGAAACTAAATCATCTAAGAAGGGTGTTTGGTCTATTCCACTTATTATTGAAGAGGGTGATTATAGAACAAAAAAACTGATGAGAAAGAAATCAGATCATACAAAACTAAAAAACAAAGAAAGAAACTTTATCATAAATCCTGGCAGAACTGGTTTTTATCGTGTCCAATATGATCATGCTACATTAGAGAATCTATCACTACTTATTGATGAGAAAATCATTGATTATGTCGATCGCTGGAGTCTTCAAAATGATTACTTTGCCCAGGTAATATCAGGCAAAAAACATGTGAAGGATTATCTTAACTTCACCAATTCATATTATGATGAGGATAATTATATTTCATCATTAAGTTTGGCACATAATCTATATTCACTTTACATAACTTCACATAAAGAGAAATTCTCAGATGAATTAAGACAATATGCCATAAATTTTCTTGGTACAATAATTGATCGACTTGGATGGGACACAAAGAAAAATGAATCACACACAAACGCACTTCTACGTAGCTTTGCAATAGTAGGATTAGGTAAATTAGGCGATAAACAGGTGATATCAGAAGCAGAATTACGCTTTAAGAAATTCTTAAAAAATCCAAATACACTACCTGCAGATTTACAAGAATCTGTATTTTCATTGGTTGCATGGAATGGTGACGAATCAGTACACAAAAAATTTCTAAGACTTTACAAAAAAGCGAATTCTCAAGAAGAGAAGTTACGGTTTCTCGCTGCTATGTGTAGCTTCAAACAGAAAAAATTATTATTAAAAACTTTAGAATTTACATTAGGTCCAGATGTTCGTTCACAAAATATACAGATGCCAATAATGCGAACAACTTCAAACATTTACGGGCGTAGTTTTATGTGGTCATGGCTAAAAAAGAATTGGAAAAGAATTGTCAGTAAAGCTGGAATTGGAAATCCATTGTTAAATAGAGTAATTGCAAGTATTGGTCAAGTTGTTGTATCAACGCAAGAAAAAGAAGTTAGAAAATTCTTTAAAGAGAATCCAGTACGTGGAACTGAAAGAACACTAGAGCAAACACTAGAACGAGTACGAATACACTCAAAACTACTTTCTTCATTAAAAAAAGAATTTTCATAAATGTCATCAATAAAA
>CAZBHD010000112.1:0-14503 GCA_964491985.1 uncultured Candidatus Nitrosopelagicus sp.
TATCTCCAATCTGTTGTTCTGCAACAGCAGATGCTTCTTGGAGAATCTTATCTGTTTCTTCATTTGAAACATCAGATTCCATGTTGAATGCATCTCCGGAGAGTGAATCTGTCATTAGACCATTTAGTGTTTGAGTCATTGAATTCAATTCCGAATCAGCCTCTGGCATGAATTTACCTAATGAAGATTGTAATCCTCTCATAGTATTCATTGCTGGTCCTATTGCAACCATTGCATCACCAAGGTCATGAATAGTACTAAGTCTTAATTGAACTTGCTCAAGTGACATTCTTGCACCACCAAGCATTTTCTTAACTTTACGAATTTCTGCTAGCTCATTTGAGAGAACTCTGCTTGCAGAAGTATCATGCTGTTGTACGGCTGTTACTACACGAGTGAATAGTTTTTGGTCACGTTGCTCTAATTTGGTCAACATTGTGTCCATTTTTGCAGTTTGTACCTGCAATTTATTCACAGCATTCTGTATTCGTGGTTTAAGTGAACCCTGAGGTTTTACTGTATCACGAAACTTGGCAGCCATGCCTGCTGTTTCTTGTTGTGCCCAGGTCTTACTGTATGTTGGTATGAGGAATAATCGAAAAAAAGCTTCTTAATGATAGGTGTGTATTAAGATCAACATTAGACTAAATTTAGCTAACAAAAGGAGGTATGAGTAATGAAAATTGTAGTGTTTGACTCTGGATTTGGGTCATTATCGGTTATAAAGGAGATTCAAAAAAAGATCAAGTCTGATATTGTCTATTTTGCAGACCAGAAAAACTTTCCATATGGAAAAAAATCAAAAAAACAACTTTTAGAAATTATCAATAAATCACTTGATAAGATTTCAAAAAAATTTGAGTCTGATGTAATTGTTCTTGCATCAAACACACCATCGTTACTACTAAGAGATAAACTTCCAAATGGAATAATTAACGTACTTCCTCCTCTAAGAAAAATCTCTGCAAGTAAACAATCTCACAATATAGCAATCCTTGCAACTGAATCAGTGGTAAAGAGCTCAGAAATAGATGATTATATTAAAGAAACAGTCAAGTCAAAGAAGCATAAGATAGTTAAGATAAACTCATCAAGTCTCGTCAACCTTGTTGAAACAGGAAAATTTATCGATAAACCTGAATACTGCTCTACCATAATCAAAAAAATACTGAAAAAGAAATTTCAACAACATAAGATTGATATTGCAACATTATCTAGCACACATCTACCATTTTTACTTCCTCTCCTTAAGGATGAATTTCCTTATGTAAGATTTTTAGATCCTGGAGTAATTATAGCAGAAAAAATATCACGAAGAAGTGTTACTAATAAAAACCTAAAAAATAAACTTCGAATTTTTACCACAGGAGATGCAAAAAAATTCCAATCCAAACTGAAAAAAATTGGTATTAGAAATAAGGTTACTTCGTTTTCTTGCTAGATTTTGCTTTTCTAAAACCATGACTGAATGTTTTATCATATAGTTTTGAATATTCGTATGATTTTGGTTTTATCACATCACCAATTATAACAATAGCTGTCATTGTGATTCTTTCAGCCCTAACCTTACTTGCAATATCTTCAAGTGTTCCAAGTATTATTTTTTGATCCTTTCTACTTGCTTTGTAGACTACTGCGACTGGTGTAGTTTTTTTATAGCCACCAATAATAGCCTCTTTTGTAATCTTAGTTAATAGATGAACACTCAGATAAAAAATCAGTGTTGAATGATGTTTTGCAAGTTCAGAGATTTTTTCTCGCTTTGGAACCTTAGTTCTTGATTCTGCACGAGTAATAATCATTGTTTGTGTAATACCAGGTAAAGTTAGTTGAGTCCCAAGTGCGGCGGCAGATGCTAAAAATGATGTAACACCAGGCACAACAACTGATTCAACATGTTCTTTTTCAAGATTGTCGATCTGTTCTCTAATTGCACCATAAATTGCGGGATCACCATCATGCAATCTAACAACTATTTTTCCTTTCTTCGAATTTTTTAAAAGTAATTCAAATATTTCTTCACGGACAAGTTTTGCTGCATCGTGTTTTTTTCCTTTTTTATTATATTTGATAATCTCAGGAGGAATTAATGAGCCGGAATAAACTAAAACATCTGCTTTTTGAACTAGCTTTTTTGCCTTTATGGTGATTAATTCAGGATCACCTGGACCACATCCAACAAAGTATACCTTAGACACGTTTTACCACCAGAATTGAAAAATATTTTGTAGTGAGCGTATCATCATTAACTTCGCCTAGAGTTAATTTCCTAATTATTTCATTTTCTGTTCCCAAATCTTGCCCAATTGCAAATATAGAATTATCAGGGAACCCAGATTCTTTTAGAAGTTCAATTACTTGATCAAAATAGCGTCCATCCTTTAGAAAGACTAACACTTCAGAATTTTTTGCAATTTCTTTGACAGAAGTTAGATCATAACATGATGGAATGATTGAAACTTTCTCTGCACCCTCCGCAATGCTAATCCCAACTTTAGATGCAAATGTAAACATTGAAACAATTCCTGGGATAACAGTGATTTTCATATCAGGGTGATTCTGTCTGATTTCTCTGTGCATGTATATCCACGTACTGTATAGATAAGGATCACCAACTGTCAAATAAACAACATTTTTTCCTGATAGAACCTTTTCTGCCATAATTTTTGAATTTTCTTTCCAGTGTGCCTCAAGAATGTCTTTGTCTTTGGTCATTGGAAAGATCAGTTTCACAATTTCTTGATTTTTTGATTTATCAATAATTGAATCAACAACTGATAATGCTATACTTGGTCTATCTTCTTTTGAGGCTGGACACATAATAACATCGGCGTTTTGAATTGCTTTTACAGCCTTGACTGTAAGCAAGTCCGGATCACCTGGACCAACACCAATTCCGACTAATTCAGGCATCAAAAATATGCATTTGTTCCCAATTAAAAATCTAGGTTAGTCTTTCGTTGCAGAAATCACAGTAACAGGGTTTCTGGCCAGCATCATAGTGCCAGTTGAGGTTTTACGGCTTTTCCCAATAGTAATTTGTGTAACATCAAGAGAGTTGAACTTGAGTTTTTCCAATGTTTGTAGTACGGAATATAATGTCTCAATAAGAATTACCCCGATAACAATTCTTCCTCCAGGCTTTAGTTTTTTCTCACATAATTCAACAATTTTTTGTGTATCACCACCAGTTCCACCAATGAAAATTGCATCCGCTTCAGGTAATTCAGAAATCTTTTCTTTTGCATTACCTAGAATGAGCGTTGCGTTAGAAACACCAAATTTTTTTAGATTGGTTCTTGTAAGATCGATTGCAGTAGGATCAAAGTCAACTCCTATTATTTTTCCGGATGATTCAATTTGTAGTCCAGCTTCTACACTAATTGAGCCACTACCACATCCTATATCTAATACAATTTGACCTGGAGACAACCTAGCTTTGCTGATCTGAATAGACCTCACTTCTTCTTTTGTAATTGGTACTGATTCTATTCTCTCGAATTCATCATCTGGTATTCCAGGTGTTTTAGATTTCCACATTTAATTACACACTAGATTATGGGAATGGGATTATGCTCGGACTAGTCGTACCTACATACATAAATGTGTATGATACTATCCAGGAAAATAGGTAAAGGAAAACAAAGCTACCAATGCCAGTTGTAACATATTTTTTCTTATTTTGTATTCTAATTTTCCACGATTTTGCAATTATTGCAGTTGCTATGAAGAGCATTATCATGAATCCAATTGATGTCCATCTTTTTTCTTCCATATCGACAATATCTTCAAACGCAAAAGTTGCTATAATACCACCAATAACCGCAAATACGATACGCATCCAAAATAGTCTATCAGTTAGTTTTTTTGTTGCTGATTTGTCTTCAAAGTCTTCTACAGTCTGTTTAGTTTCTTTTGGTGATATCTTAGGAGTGTCTGGTTCTGTGGGTGGAGTGTCTATCCTCTTTGGTTTTTCAGAGCCCCATTTTCTTTTTTTAAATCTAGCCAATGAATTTTCTAGATTCACTCCTTGCGTCTTGTTTAAAATCTTTGTCAAACAAATTCTTGGTTATCTAACCGTAAGAGTATAATCACCTATTACAATATTCCTTGCTATGACACTAGCAGGAATCGAACTAGCATATCTGATAAAGGAGATTAGAGAAAAGACGCAGGATTGTTATGTCAGTAATATTTATGGTATAAACAGAAGCAGTCTGCTTTTCAAACTACGTCATCCTGATAAACCTGACATAATGCTAATGCTTTCTAGTATGGGAATGTGGATAACTGATAGGAAAATTGATCCTATTGAGCCAAATAAGCTTCTAAGACGGTTACGAAATGATCTTCTTAGATCTAAGATCGAAAAGATTGAACAAATTGGGACAGAGCGTATTGCGTATCTAACATTTTCAAACTTCGATAATAGATTTATTTTGATTTTAGAATTTTTTTCTGAAGGTAATATTCTACTATGTAATTATAATAAAAAAATTCTTGCTTTATTACATTCTATTGATGTAAGACATAGACAACTCCGAATTGGTCTTGAATATACTCCCCCACCTCAAGATGGAGTAGATATCATAGATCTAAAAAAAGAAGATTTCAAAAAAATGCTATCAACCGCTACAAGTATTGGAAAAATTATCGGAAGAGGTTTAGGGTTACCAAAAAAATATGTCGAGGAAATTATCAGATTGGCATCAATTGAGCGTACAAAACCAAGTGATAAACTTTCAAATGATGAAATTGAAGTGTTGTTTGATGTAATAAACACAACAATTTCTAGAGTAATTAATGGAAAACATGATCCGACAATCATAAGTGACGAAGAGGAATCTGATGTCTTTCCCATTAGATTTTCTGATGATAATACAAAGGCTAGAGCAGTTTCAAGCTTTAACGAAGGTCTTGATATAATTTTCACTGAACAGATTTTACAAAAGGGAAAATCACTATACAGTAAAGAAGCTGAGAAAGTAATCGAAGAACTACAAAATAGGCTTGATGAGCAAAAAAAGGCAATTACAATAGTTCAGGAAAAATCGAAATGTATTGCAAATGTCGCAAACGCACTATTTTCTATTCAATCAGAAGGAAGTCTGAAAATAACTGATCCAAGTGTGGCTGAAATTTTAAAAACGCATAATTCAGAGTTGGTTAGAGAGAAAGGCATTCCTTTACTAATGATAGATGATGCACGAATCAAGATTGATCCTGATTCTCTGCTTCCGAGCATAGCATCCAAACTTTTTGATGAATCAAAGAAGCAAAAAGGTGCCATAAGCTCAATTGAGAAATTAATTAAAAAAACAGAGGATAAACTGCAAAAAACAATAGAGAAGGGAGAAATTGCACGAGGTTCACTTGGATTTACCGATATTAGAAAAAAAGATTGGTATGAGAGATATCGTTGGTTTTTTACATCAGATGGAATTCTAGCCGTTGGTGGAAGAGACAGTTCATCAAATTCAGCGTTAATTAGAAAACATATGGAAAAAGATGATAAAATCTTTCATGCAGAAATTAGCGGTTCCCCATTTTTTATTCTAAAAAATAGAAACAAAGAATTGCTGCCATTAAGTATAGATGAAACAGCACATGCGACTGTCTGCTTTAGCCGTGCATGGCAAGCATCTGCATATGGATTAAACAGCTTCTGGGTTATGCCAGATCAGGTAAAAAAGGCAGCACCGACAGGTCAGTCAATGGGAAAAGGCTCCTTTATGATTTATGGCACAAGAAATTTCATTAAAGTTTCATCGCTGAAACTTGCTGTTGGAGTGTTAAAAATAGATGAAAATTTCCTGCTAGTCTGTGGTCCACCAGAACCAATCAAGAAAAAATGTGTATGTTATGCTATCGTTGAACCAGGTGGTTCTGTGATTTCAGACGTTGCAAAAAAGATTAGGGCAGAATTTAATAAAACTGATGATAGTTTTCAGAAGTTGTTTACAATTGACGATTATGTAAGGGTATTACCTACTGGTTCAAGTAAAGTGACAGAAACAAATTAGTTAAGAATTTTTTCTGATTCAGTATCAATTTGTATCTCTTTGCCATCTTTGATTGCATTAAATTCTTCATCGCCCAAAACGAGCATTGGGATGTTTGCTAGCGCACAACCTGATGCAACAGTTAGATCTGCCTTCTGACAAATCATGGCAGCTGGAGCAGTGTTATTTGACTTGAGTGAATAAATTGTATAAGCACCAACACTACTACCAACTCCGTGAGGAAATACTAGAATTGTGTTTTTTATAGATTTTTTAAAAATATCACATTTTTGATCGTGAATAATTCCTGTTTTTTTATCAACCGCGCCTAAGAAATTAATTGGATTCGTAGTTTTGAGAACTATGCCATTTGCCCTTCCTGGAACTATGATTCTAGTCATCTAGTTTCATCTTCTATAATATTGGAAAGTGATTTGAGATTAACATCTACTCCAGTAGAATTTTTCAGATAGTATGCACCCTTGACTGAATTAGTTGTAACTGAATCAGTTTCGCTTGGATTAATTAGTGGTGTTAAACAAGTACAGCAATCAGATAGTATCTCTCCACCCGCTCTCTCAATCTCATTTGTATAATCAAGGTTTCGTGCTTGATTTTGTACTGCTCTAGAACAAAAAATCATGCAGCGTTTTTGAAAGGATTTTCCTTTAAGCATGCTTGATAGGTCAGATAATTCTTGTAATCCTAGTTGAGGGCTACCCAGTGTTATTAAATCTCCTTTATCAGATGTATTTAATTCGTCATAGGTTTTAGTCATTTCTTCTTTTCCAAAATCAATTTTTTCAGTGTTTTCTACATCTTCTGTAAATTGGAACTTGGCACAAGTTCCGGAAGTTCCCATTCCTCCACATAGTGCCTTACAGCTACGTCTGTCTGGTTCTGACACTCCTGAAATATTTACTGATGTGTCCCCAACTTTTCCTGCGAAAAATCCAAGTAGTCCAAAATCTAATTCATTTGGATTATCTAGCTTCATTTGTATAGTTAACGGTGTGTCAGTTTGATTTTTTCGGAGATCGGAATAAGGACTCTTACCAGTAAGTGCACTTGCTAACGCACTAAAAGCACTCTCTTTGTTTGTTTTCAGACCACCAAGTGAATTTGCAAAGATTGCTGCGTTGCTTTCAGCGAATGAAACTTGAGTATCTTTTTCTGGTAGAGTAAAGATATCATAAGGGGTGCAAGAAAATGTGGGTTCAACACCCATCCTAATGTATGAGTCTCTAATGCTTTTTTGTTTTTGAATAAAATCATCATCAATATGATCAAATTCTGAAATATGATCAAAATCAAATCCCATTGGGTTAACAGTTGTCTTTACTTTGACTTTGGCGTCTTGGCTAATTGTGCGTAAAAATTCCTCTCCAGAGTCACCGATTGTGTTATAATTTACTCCTGATAAATGTGCCCAGTTTACTGGGATTAGTTTTTCTGCTTTAGTAGCCTCTCCTGTAGCTACAAGAATGCGATATGCAGTTTGTAGTACCTCACCTTTTTCACCATTTAGTGCAGATTGTTCTTCTTTTGATAGTTCCAATAATCATTCAAGTTTCTACAAATATAAGACTTGTACGTCACTTCCACGTATGAAAAGAATTCTTAATGGTATGATAAAGACGATGGATTCAGTAAAACCTCCCAGAATAACCGCACTGCAAGATCTACATGATGCGGAAGATCGTGGCCCATTTAGTATCCTAATTGGGACTATATTATCCGCCAGAGCAAAAGATGAAGCAACTAGTATAATTGTAAAAGACTTATTCAAAGTATACAAAAATTCCAAACAACTAGCAAATGCCAAAGTAAGAGATGTTGAAAAAATTATCAAATCAATTGGGTTCTATCATGTAAAAGCAAAAAGGATTATTGAGGTAGCAAAAATAATTGATTCAAGATACAGGGGTAAGGTTCCGGATAATCTAGACGAATTAGTAGCGTTGCCCGGTGTTGGGAGAAAAACTGCTAACTGTGTTTTGGTTTATGCGTATGAAAAGCCCGCTATACCTGTTGACATTCATGTACACAGAATTTCAAACAGATTAGGACTAGTAAAAACAAAGAATCCAGAAGAGACTGAATTTGAGTTGATGAAAATAACTCCAAAAAAACTTTGGCTTGATATTAATGAAACATTTGTAAAATATGGTCAAAATATTTGCAAACCAATATCACCAATGTGTAAAGTTTGCCAGATTAAAAATTCCTGTAAGTATTATAAAACTAGGAACGCTTCTTAGTAACTAAAAGTATGACAATCCCAACTCCCAAACATCCTACTACTGCAAATGGTAACATATGCAATGGTCCTTCCTTAGGATCACCAGATAGAATCTCTAGATTAAGACTTCCTGCAACAACTGCTGGTGGATCCTGGCTTCCTTCCATGCCCCAAACAGAATATGCTTTAATCTCAAATCCTTCAATATCTAGATTTGATAATACGATTCTTTCTCCATTGTTTACGGTTAATCCTGCAGTGTCAGAATATGCCAAGATTACTTTACCGCCTGGTAGCCATCCTCTATCTAATTTGTCGTGTACAACCACATATCCTTCATCTGGAAGCTGAACTGCAATCCAGAATTTTTTATCGGGTGGACTTCCCATACCGATTTCGATAAATTTGTCTTCAATTGTTGCATCATAAAATTTAATCACACCATTACCATCTGGGTTGCCATACAACAAGTCGTTAACTAGATTTACTTGCCAGCTTACATCATGAATTTCATCAAATTGTACAACTACTTCCTCTCTGGCTGGTATGTTAAAATCATTATAATCGATATCAATATTTACAATTGCTAGTGTTGGGTTAGATTGTTCTTCAGCAAATGCTGGTATGACCATTATGGAAAGAAAAAATATTATAGGAATTTTATAATTCATCTACTCAACAAATGGCTTTTCAAAATCTATGATGACTTTGGCAACTTCCGGACGTAGAATAAATTCGGATGGAGATTGACCGTTTTGAATCATCTCACGAAGTTTTGTTCCACTTATTTGTTCACGTGCATCAGCATCATGTGGACATACTTTTGGATTTGTAAATGTAAGACATTTTCTACAGTAAAAGAACGCGGGAAAGAATATTGGTTTTATTTCTAACTCAGGATAATCATCAAAAATTTTATGTGCTGCAAAAGGATCATAGAAATTTCCAACTCCTGCGTGATCCCTGCCAATAATAATATGAGTACATCCATAGTTTTGTCTCATAATTGCATGATGTATTGCCTCTTTAGGTCCTGCATATTTCATTTCAGTATGTAGTGTTGCAAGATGGCACTTGTTTTCAGGATAATAATTTGCAATCATTGTTTCGTATGCCTTTACAATAATCTCATCTTTAAAATCACCAGATTTTTTCTTGCCAATTAGGGGATTTACAAATACACCATCACGTGTAGTAATTGCAGTTTTTTGTAACATCTCATGTGCAACATGAGGTGGGTTTCTAGTTTGAAATGCAACGATGGTTTTCCATCCCGCCTTTTCAAAAGATTCTCTTGTTTCAATTGGAGTCATTCTGTGTTTTCTAATTTCAGTTTCGTTTTGCCTTAGAATGTAGTCAATCTTACCACCAACCAAGAAATCTTGCATTGAGTTGGTCTTTGCCACGCCTGGGTGTGTAGAATCGTTTGTGCCATAAACACCATTAGTTGTTTTTTCCTTATCGTAGGAAAATACCTCTTCTACATGTAAAATAGCAATTCCAGTACCGTCTGGATTCTTAAGTAAAACATCACCTACATCCTTCATTTTTTGAGAAGTTTCTTCATTAACATCTAAAACAGTTGGGATGGTCCATGCTGTTCCGTTTGTTAATCTACCCTTTTCAATCACTGAATCAAAATCTTGCTTGTTTAGAAATCCCTCTAGTGGGCTGAAAATTCCATCTGCAATATTTTCAACGTCATTTGCTAAATCTGCAGAAATATCTACAGAAAATAAGCCTGATGGATCTGTTTTAGTTACTCGATTTACTAGTTTTCCGCCGTGTGCATTAATCATGTTGAAGCCTCTTTTTGTTAATTATTTACTTGTTGTGATCCATATGTAATCCACATTCTTTATTTTCATCATTTTCCCACCACCAACGACCTGATCTAACATCTTCGCCGATCTTTATTGGTCTAGTACATGGCTCACAACCAATACTCAGAAATCCCTGATCTAGAAGTTTATTGTATGGACAGTTATTTTTCTTAATATAATCCCAAGTTTGATCAAAAGTCCAATTAATAATTGGGTTAATCTTTACAATACCACCATGCATTTCGTCTATCTCAAGCATTCTTGCATCTGATCTATTTTGATTTTGATCACTTCTAATACCTGTGATCCAACCATCAAGTGATTCGAGCATCTTATTCATTGGATGAACTTTTCTTATGGCACAACAAAGTTTCCTGTTATCAACACTATCATAAAAACAGTCTAAGCCTTTTTCTTTAACCATATTTTCAACTTCCTGCTTATCAGGATACAACATCTCAACCTTTACGTTGTAACGTTTCTCGACCTCATCCATTACGTCAAAAGTTGCTTGAGGTAATCTACCTGTTTCAAGTGTAAATAACCTAGCGCTAGAATTGATCTTAAACATCATATCAATAATTGCAGCGTCTTCGGCACCAAAGCTTGATGCCTTAGCAAGTTTTGGATGTAAATTATCGAACGCCCACTTTAGACACTCCTCAGCAGTTGTGAGCGTACTATTTACTTCATTTAATTCAGCCTGTGTGAATTTTCCCATAATTATGCATAAATCGTGAGGTATTATAATTATGCGAGAATTAGCTTGTGTTAAGAAATATTGTAAAATATAAACTCCTATTGAATAAAAAATAAAATGAGTAATGAAAATTACATTGTGGTCTTCCCATCATTATTTGCTGAAAATAAGATAAGCTTACTCATTGAAAACATCAAAAAAATTTTAAAAAATAAAAATCAAGGTTATAGTAAAATATCAAGAGATGGAAATCTAATACTTGTAGATGCAAATGATCCGGTTTTTGCGTCTACAACAATTAATCTGTTGTTTGGAATTAAACAAATTATGATTGCAAAAAAAATTAAAAATGATTTTACAACTGTTGTAAATGAAATAAACAAGGTTGGATCAAGCCTTTTGTTAAAAGGAGAAAAATTTTATGTTAGTATAGAAGGTGTTCCGAAAGGATATGTAACAAAGGATGCAGAGTTATCTGCGACTTCATTGCTAATTGAAAATAATAAGAATATTGAGGCAAAACCTGGAACAGAAGAAACGCATGAAAAACTATTCTTCACGTATATTACAAAATCTAATGCGTATGTCAGTATATTTAGTGACAAAGGACTTGGAGGTACGGTAAATAATTCGCAAAATCAGAAGGTTCTGTGTGGAATATTTGATGAATTTTCAGCACTTGCCTGTTTGGAAACAATAAAACAAGGTTTTGAAGTTAGGATTGTTTGTTTCTACCAAAAAAAGACTGAATTAATTACTTTGGTGAAAATTTTACAGAAGATTTTACCGAGGACATTACAAGAACAGACTAAAATTGATTTCTGTAAAATTACAGACCTTGGAAATGATCTTATATCAAAAAATTCTATTTTTACAGAAATACTTTCCAAACTTGCTGTAAGAGAAAAAATTTCATGTGTTGGGTTAAGTATATCTCCATTAATTTTTCCGGCAACGTTTGTAAAAAAACTAGAATTAAAAATCTTCAAGTCTGGATTACTACCAATAGTTCCACTTTCTGGAATTAGTTTGGAAATATTTGAAAATGCCAAAGAGATTGGATTGGAAAAACATGTCGAGAAAATTGATAAGATCTTACGGACAAATATTGATGATAAACGCATGAAAAAGTTCTCTTCGAAGGCTATAGACAGTATTGTAACGAATAGAAAGACTGTAAGTGCAAAACTTGGTCCTAATATGATACACGAGATATTAGATGCGCTTGAAGTGAAGCATTGAAAATTTAAACGGGAAAATTGGTTTAATGTTATGAAAAAGATAGGTCAATTCATCTATCCCTGGGGAAATGGACATTTTTCACGAATGATGCGACTGAATGACGCGCTAAATGAAATAATTAATGAGGAGTTGGAAACACATTTTTTTAGTAAAGGAGAAATTCTTGAGAAACTCTACAAAAAGTTTCCTGAAAAAAAAGAAAACATACATGAAATTTTAATGCCAACTCCTATTGATGGTAAGATGGGACCAAGTGTGACTTTATCGATGTTAAATTTACTTGTTCCAGTTTCAGATAACCAACCATTAGTCACTCAGATTTCGAGCTACCTTAAAAAGGAGAGAAAAGTATTTGATGAGAAAAAATTTGATCTGGTCATAAATGATGGTGATATGGGCTCGAATGTTCTTGCAAATAACCGAAATATAACAAGTATCTTTGTTACTAATCAATTCAAACCAAAGTTATGGAAATCAAGATTTTATTTTAAACCCGCATTATCATTTATTGCAAAACAAATTTCAAAAGCAACTAAAATTATTGTCGCTGACTCACCACCACCATTTACAATGTGTGAATATAATCTAAATTTTACAAGTGATGTAAAGGATAAGGTTGCGTACGTTGGACACTTTTCAAAAAGTAAAAAAATTGAGCGTGGAGAAAGTACCGAGTTAGAGATGCTTCTTCAGGATTCAGATTTTGGTTACTGGATGAGGACGGGAAACAAATCAACAAACGAAGGAACTGGAGAACGGTATGAGGAGGCATTTCACCAAGAACGGATGAAAAATGAAAAAAGAATTATTTCTCATGCAATAGATAACCCTCAGATAGATGTAGTTCTAGGCAAAGATGGTAAGAAATACTCAGTTTCAGACGCGTTAGAAAAACGAATTGATTGGGTACAAATTGATAAGGGATTCTTGTCGGAACAAGAAAAAGAAACTGTGTTAAATTCATGCAAATATGCAGTAATCAATGGTTCACATACAGTGATGGGTGAAATTTTAGGAAATCATAGAAAACCAATCATTGGCATTCCAATCTATGATGAACATACGAATCAGATTCAATGGGCGGAGGAGAAAAAATTAGGCATAATGGCTCATAACAGAGATCATATTGTACAGGCAATTGACACGTTGAGAAATAATTATGATAGTTTTCAGGATTCGATAAACGAGTTTTCAGACCATTTTAATGGAAATGGTGCGGAAAATACAGCAAAAATCATATCTGAATTTTTACAAGACAAAAAATAATTATTCCAATTAAAAGAACAATTCATGCTGCTGCGCGGTATTTCGATGGGCGAACTGACCGCAAGGAATGAAGAGCTAATCCGCGCATCAGTATTAAATCGATCAATAGAATGATGAGGTAACACTCTTATGCGAAACCACGAGGTTTTCAATATTGCCAAATTGCCCTGAATGCACAAATAGAGAAATACAGAAAAAAAGAAAACAATTAGAAGAAGAATCGGAGGCTGCATATGAAGAGGGCAAAGATTTTCGAATGCCAACCTATAGGGAAATGGAAGATGAGATAGATTTCCCAATGAAACTCGACTCTTCGACCAAACACTTCATCTGTAAAAGATGTGGTCTTTACGCAACCAGAGAACAGATTAGTGATATTCGATACAAATTGTCACGCAAGGAATCAACCCGTGCCGATAAGCAATATGACTACCTAGATTGGTGGCAAAAAAGCAAGAAAGAAAAAGAAGCACTATAATCACTAAAAAATGGCCAAAAAGAAAGATGATATTCCAGAAGAGATTGATGCTGAGTTAAAGGCACCTAAGTTTGGAAAGCCAAAAACCCATACTGCGTCTGGATATATCTTGGACATAAATGAGAGCGATAAGAAGGTGGATGTACAAGTCTACGAGCCTGTTGCAGGCACTACAATTTTAGAAGGTCTGGGAATCTCAAAACAAATCAACCTAAATGATTTGGAAAAAGGAGTCACTTGTGAATTCAAATTGGATGAACTAAAAGCCACACTGAGTAAAAGAACTGTGGAATATTTGAAAGAGCAAGGAATCACAATGAATGCAATAATTCAATTTGAACTAAAAGAATTCAAAGTGATTGATGAAAACGCTTAGTCAGAATTACTTCGTTTCTCTAACTGTTTTCTAAATCTATTACCAATTATAGGATTTATAAAATACGGAAAAGTTTGTTTAAACCAAATTCCTGCTCTTGCAACTGGTGGTACAACAATTTCAAGCTTTGAAGAATTAGAAGCCTTAATGATCGCTTTTGCTACAGTTTCAGAGCTAAGAGAAATACCCGTTGAAAATTTTGAAAAATTCTCAAACGATGGGTGATCAAATAGAGGAGTCCTGACCATTATTGGACTTACAACAGTAAGACCAACACCTGTCCCCTCAAGCTCATGACGCAAACCTTCAGAAAATCCAAGCATTGCGTATTTGGTTGCACAGTATGATGCAATACCTGGCACACCAAAACTTGC
>CAZBHD010000113.1:0-3312 GCA_964491985.1 uncultured Candidatus Nitrosopelagicus sp.
GCACTAGATGCACCAATCGCTGAAAAACTATCTAATATAATCAAAGAACGATCTGAAGGAAGTCAATTCCTTATGGTCTCATTAAAAGATTCTGTTGTAGAAAAAGCAAAATTAATCTATGGAGTTTTTCCAAAAGCTGGAGTTTCAAACGTTGTAAAGTATAAAGATAAACGAATGTTTAATCTAAAAGAATCCACTGTCACGAATTAATTATCAATTTTCCAGCTAATATTTTTCTCTTTGTATAGATTTTTTGGATCAGGTTTTGATATTGCATCAATTAATGCTTGTGTATAGGGATGTTTTGGATTATCTAATACTTCAGAAATAAAACCTGATTCCATGATTTTTCCTGAGTATAAAATTATTATTTTATTTGCAAAGAATTTTGCTGTTGCAAGATCATGTGTGATGTAAATTAATGATATGTTATTATTTTTTTGAATCTCGCTTAGCAGTTCTAAAATCTCCCCACGAACAGATACATCTAACATAGATACTGGTTCGTCAGCAATTATTATTTTAGGATTAGTGACTAAAGCCCTAGCAATAACTACTCTTTGACGCTGCCCTCCAGACAACATATGAGGAAATTTTTCTAAAATCTCTTCAGCTGGTTCAAGTTTGACTTGGCGAAGTGTTTTCATAATTATTTGGTATCTATCTTCTTTGGTACCAATATTATGAATTTCTAATGGCTCATTAATTATATCAAAAACTTTCATTCTTGGATTTATGGAATCATATGGATCTTGATAGACCATCTGACACATAGTTCTAATTTTTTTTAAATTTTCACTATTATTTGAAATTTCATTACCTAAGAAGTAAATTTTACCTGAGTCAGGTTCAATTGCTCTTAGAATTAGTTTTGCCAGAGTAGATTTTCCAGAACCTGATTGCCCTGCAATTGCTAAAATTTCACCTTCGTTAAGCGAAAAACTAACATTATCTACTGCCTTTACAGTATTTTTATTAGAATTAAAAAATCCTTTTTTTGTAAAAGCCTTACTAAGCGCCTCAATTTTTAGTATCTCATTCACTATCTAAATTGAATATTACTTGTATATGAAATATTAAGGCACTATGTGTAAAAATAGGTAAGAAATTTATGCATGTAAAAATGCGATTTTCAAATATGAATTCAAAAATTATTCAAGATCAGATCACATATCAGAAAATAGTAATCAATGAAAATTTGAGATATTTCAAACCAAGTAGTGTAAAAAAACAAAAAACATTTTTGAATGAAATAACCTTATCATTAAACAGAACTCCAAAATCAATAAATCCTAAATTTTTTTACGATAACACTGGTTCTAAATTATTTGACATGATTTGTTCATTGCCAGAATATTACCTATACAATTCTGAAATTGAAATATTAAGAAATATTAAAAAAGAAATAAAATCATACATTGATTCTGAAATTAGACTTGTTGAATTGGGTAGTGGATCTTCTATTAAGACAAGAATATTGTTAGATACACTTTATGATCTTCAAACCGATGTTGAGTATTTTCCAATAGATATTTCTGACATTCTGAGTTTTAGCACACAGGAACTTTGCAATATTTACAAGGATCTGAAAATTACTGGAATTATTGACACATACGAAAATGGTTTAAATTTCATAGAAGGTTATGACAATAAACCAAATTTGATTTCATTCCTTGGTTCAAGTTTTGGAAATTTTAATCATTTAGAAGGAATTCAATTTCTAAAAACAATCTCTACCATGATGAAAGATTCTGATCTTTTTTTGATTGGCTTTGACTTAAAAAAGAATGAATCAATATTACAAAAAGCGTATAATGATTCCAATGGAATAACAGCAAAATTTAATCTTAATGTTCTTAAAAGAATTAATACAGAACTAAATGGAGATTTTGATTTATCCAAATTTTCACATCATGTAGTGTATAATGAGATGTATGGAAGAATTGAAATGTATCTCAAATCATTGTGTACACAAACTGTAAAAATTACAGACGCAAGTATGTCGATAAATCTATTAAAATACGAATTAATTCATACGGAGAATTCATATAAATTCTCTATTTCTCAAATTGAATCAAAATTTGAGGAAGCGAATATCAAAATTAAGAAAATTTGGTATGATTCACAAAATTATTTTGCCTTAGTTCTAGGGCAAAAAATCTAGATGTCACGTACACATCTAAATCCAGAAATTAACCATCTTTCATCAAGACGGAAAAAGTTTCTATAAGTTCCACGAATTGACATTGCAGGTGTTGCAAAGGAACCGCCACGTAAAACTTTCTGATTTGTAAACCATTTATCATTATATTCATCAAAACTTGATTTGAAACCAGGGTATCCAACAAATTCTGATATGGTCCATTCCCAAACATCACCAATCATTTGATAACAACCGTATGAACTTATTCCTTCTGGGTATGAACCAATTTTGGTACAATTCCAGTTGTAAGACTCTAAAATATTTGCATTTTTTTCTGATGGGTGTTCGTTACCCCATGGAAATATTGTTTTCTTTTTCTTTTCATTATTCCATAATGCAGCCTTTTCCCATTCTGCTTCAGATGGTAATCGTTTTCCTGCCCATTTACAAAATGCTGATGCTTCGTAAAAGCTTACATGACATACAGGTTCATTGTTGTTGATCTTTCTCTCACCAATAAAATCTCGAGTAAACCATTCTCCATCATTTTTTTTCCAATACATCGGTGCATTCCATTCATTTTTCTTTTCTGCATCCCATCCATCTGAAAGCCAAAATGAAAAATCTTCATAACCACCATCATTCATGAATTCTAAATATTCTCCATTAGTTACTGGAAAATTTTCAATTTCATAATCATTTAGATAGACTTTGTGTTCTGGCTGTTCAATGTCATAGCAATAATCATTTCCAGAATAACCCATTTCATACAATCCACCATCTATTTTCACACTTTTTCTTTCAACATCAAATGATTTTGGTAGTTGGTTTTTTCTCACGGGTCGATATTGATCCGCCAACAAATGTTGCAAGTCATATACTAGTAATTCTTGATGTTGGCATTCATGGTGAATTGCCATTGTGAAAAGATTAGATGCCTCATCTGATAGTGATGCTTGCATTGTATGACGTACTTTTTGTGTAATTATTTCAAAATATTGTAAAATTTCATCTGCTGTGGGTCTTGACATAATACCTCTTTTTGCTTTATCATGAGGTTTTCCAAATTGATTATAATATGAGTTAAGGTATTCTGAAAATTCATCCGAATAAAATTCATAATTATCGGTTGTTTTACTAAGAACAATTTCATTTAACCAACTAACATG
>CAZBHD010000114.1:0-3752 GCA_964491985.1 uncultured Candidatus Nitrosopelagicus sp.
AGGCGTGCAGTCATGCTAAGCAGTGCAACACAGATTTCTATTACAAAATTAGACGTACGATTTCCAAGTTGTGCAGGTGTAACGTCGTACAATGATTTAGATGATGATGCAAGAACATTTATCAAAAATATAGAAACAGAGTTAGGCGTGTCAGTAACGCTCATTGGAACAGGACCACGCGTAAATGATGTGATAGATTTACGCACATGATTTTTTGGGGTTAAGCTTTAATGTGGATTTTTTTTAACGTGTGATATGGATAAGCTTCCGAATTATGTTCAAGTTGAATCACCTTTAGAATTTACAAGGTTAGTATGTGCTCTTGAACGAATGCCTCGTGTTTCATTTTTACATGAGCATAATGGAAAAAAAGTTCTTTCCGTTCAGATGGATTTACTTAAAGAAAAACCTGTAATTTATTATACCCCAGTTGAAAAAATTGGACATTATTTATGTTATGGATTTAACGCTGGGAAAGAACAACTAGAATTAGTTAACACAACTATTGATAATTCAAAATTGTATTCTCCAATTATTAAGATAAAGTCACTTCCGACTTCATTAAAACCAGACAGCAATATATCCCCAGAAAAATATCAACCAATTCAATTAGAGGATCTTTCTAGTCTTGCAAAAATAAGTTATGGTTTTGAGGAGGCACCTTTTCCATTATTTGCATTTCCATATAATCTAAATTGGTTTGTAGGTGTCTTTATGAATTTCAATGAGGACGGACCGTCTTATTTCTGTCATGTGAGTTTAGAAAGTGAGCCAAAAAAACCATTTTTAAAATATACCACCACAAAAAACTCAGAACCAGAATTTACTGATCATACTGGTGAACATGGTTATTCTTATATCAAGATAATAAAGTTAAAAGACGCACATCCTTTGGTCGATTATGACCAAATTCAGTAATCGAATTAAGAGTTCGTCTAAGAATAGTTCTATCATTCTTGCTAATGATTATAATAGTAAGATACCAAAATTAGAAACTAAAACAATCCATAATATCAAATTACTACATGAGTATATTTGTGGTTTAAAAATTAACTTTCATCTTTTACTCAAGTTAGGTAAAAAAGAGATTGTAAAAATTAACAAAACTGCACATGATTATGGTTTGCAAACTATTGCTGATATTAAATTAAATGATATTGGAAATACCAATTTAGTTACTGCACAAAATTTATGGGAACTTGGTTTTGATGCAGTAATCGTAAATCCAATAATGGGCGAACAAAGCCTAAAAACTTTAATTCAAAATTCACATAAAAAAGGTAAAGGCGTGATCTCATTATGTCACATGAGTGCACCTGAAGCAAGAATCTCATATGAACTAAATGTGACTAAACAGAAAAATTCGAAAAAAACACCATTATATCATGTATTCCTCGAGTGGGCAATAAAGAACAAGTCTGACGGTATAATTGTAGGTGCAACATATCCCAATATCATAAAATTCTGTAAGCAGAAAGCAGGGAAGAAAGTACAAATCTATTCGCCAGGTATAGGTACCCAAGGTGGAGATCCTTCAGCAGCAAAAAAGTTAGGCGCAGATTTTTTAATTGTAGGGAGAACTATTCTTAATGCAAAGAATCCAGCTCAAATAGCAAAAAAATTAGCAGTAGACTCAATTTTGTAAAAATTGTTCTGATTTTTTTAATAAATTGACTGCATTATCATAAGTTAACTTCTTTAAAGCATTTTCATAATCCAACCAAATAAAATTAAGGTGTTCATGTGATAATTTTACATTAATTGAATTTGTTTTTGCAAGAAAGAAAATTACTTTTTTATGGATATCGTGGTTATTGGCTCTAAAAAAATATTCAATTTTTTCTTCATATCCATCAATAAATTCGATATCCGTAATTCCGGTCTCTTCTTTTGCTTCTCTAATAGATGTTTGCCGTGGGTTTTCACCATCTTCCATTCCTCCCTTAATGAAATCCCAATGACCAGTTGGATAATTTAGTAGTAGATATTGTCTAACATTTCCATTATCATTAAACAAAATAACTCCTGAAGAAATTGCCTCTTTCATAACTCAATTCATTAACAACTAAATTTATGTTATATTATTTACCATCTCTTCTCTTTCTATTCTGAAATGTTCTGATGGCTCGCAACAGATCTATTTTACAAAATTCTGGCCAAAAAATATCTAGGTATACAAGATCACTAAAGGCACTCTGCCAAAGTAAAAACCCGCTCATTCTTTTTTCACCTGATGTTCTTAAAATCATGTCTGGTGATGATTGTGGTAAATGTGATGTGTAAAGATTAGATTCAATTATTTCTTTATTGATATCTTTAGAATCTAATGATCCATCTTTTATTTGATCACCAATCTTCTTAACTGCATCAACAAGTTCATTTTGACCGCCATACGCAATTGCAATATTCAGAAAATGATTATCATATTCTTTTGTCACATTATCTAATCTACTCAAAACATCTTTAATTGAATCTGGAAGAAGTTCAATTCTGCCTATAGCCTTAACTCGCATTTGGTTTTTATGAATTCTTGGGTCATTGTATAATTTTTCTAGTCTTGTTTGAATCAGATCAAATAGATAATCCAATTCTTCATTTTGCCTGTCTAGATTCTCAGCAGAAAGCACGTATAATGTAATTATTTTGATATCAAACTCTTCACACCAATCGAGGAGATTCTCTACTGCGTCAGCACCTTTGAAGTGACCACTTTTTACAAATTTGAGGTTACGTTTTGCCCATCTTCTGTTACCATCAAGAATAATTGCAACGTGTTTTGGTACATCACCCTTACGCACATCATTTTCAAGTTTTTTGGAATATATGTTATAGAGACCTGATGCGGCTAGTATTCCATACTTTATTCCGTTAATATCTGATCACCACCTCTTTTCCTATACCTCCGGAATAGGATTGTGGCCGATATCAGTGTTATTGCGGCACCAATCAGTAATGGTGGAATTAAAGAGAATGAACTTTCATTGGTAACTAGAATTGTAGCAAACTGTGCAACTGTTGGATAGAGGGCAGCCAAAACTATTAATCTTAAAACATCGCTGATGTGTTTTAATTTTCTATTGAGCCAATTACTTGCCAACATTCCAGCAGCAATTGTTCCAAGTCCCATCCACAAGAATGGTAGCATGCCAGAAAGGAATTGTCCTACCACTTGTTGATTTGATAATGCTTCAATAAATCCAATTCCAGATGACAAAAACGAATCATCTATAGTAGTTATGCCTGCTGGCACTGAAGCAAGTATAAGAATTAAACCGGTAACTAATGTGAATATTCTAATAAATCCTGTCGGTGTTGGCTTTGCCCAATTACTCCATGCCTTATCAATATCAAATGCTCTAACAAGAAAAGCTCCACCAAGAATACTAACTAATACTGCAAAAATCTCTGCAGTATAACCTACAACAGTACCAATACCACCTATTAAAAGCAAAATCCCAGGAACACCTAAAAAGAATTTTGAGTATCTTGTATCATAAACAACCATCTTTAAGAATTTACCAAAAACTGCATACGAGTGTTCTATGGTCTTACTAACTTGCATTACAACCCTTTGAACTGAAACAACAGGTATTACATTTTGAATAACAGGTATTACCATTTCATCATCATCACCATCTGATACAATCACTGCGCCATTAGCAGAAAATATCTGTAAAACTGATTTTATTTGTATAACAATTTTTTCATCAGCCTGAACACCTCTGTTTTTATCACCTGCAATAGTAACAACT
>CAZBHD010000115.1:0-18290 GCA_964491985.1 uncultured Candidatus Nitrosopelagicus sp.
GAAATTGAACAGTTTGCAAAAAATAGAAATTTTGAAAGAATAATGGTGATTGATTGTCATAATGCTATGGGTGAAGAGATTAACAAGAATGATGGTGTTGATATGCTTACAGCTGCCAAATCAACTCTTGATGCATTGAAAACAAAAGATTCACATCAGATAAAATTTAGCTATGCAAATTCACTTGGAATGGAAATTGATTCAGCAGATATTGCAAAAGGTGGAATAGGTATACTTTGCCTTGAGATTAATTCAAAAAAATACTATCTTGGTTGGGCAGATGCAAATAATATGGAAAATGGACTGAGGGAACAAGTTGTAGAACATTTCTCAAATAATGGTTATGAGTTAATTGAGATTTGTACATCAGATACGCATTATACATCATCTGGTGTTCGAAATAAAAATGGATATTTTCAATTAGGGATTATAACAAAACCAGAGATTATTGCAAATTGGTATCTACACTTGGCAAAACAAGCAGAAAAAAATGTTCAGGCAGGAAAGTTTGAGATACTAGAAAACCAAAGTGACGTAAAAGTAATGGGTCCATCAATATTCGAGTCTTTTTCAAGATGTCTAGATAATGCTCTAAGAATAACTAAAGGCGTTTTGATTGGTGGACTCGCATTATTTATCACAACTATTTTTCTATAGTTTTCACTTTATCCAAGTTTCCATAAAATTCATCTAAAAATGAGGATAGCTCCATTATTGGGACAATTGGTACCTGTTTTACAAAATCAACTTTTTCTTGGTGCAATGTTACAATAACTGGAATTGCAGATATTGACTCTGTTTTCTCTACATAACTCTTCACTCGTTCAATTTGTTTACTGACTATATCATTCAAGGCTGATTGAGTCATTCTCTTCCAATGCTTACAATCAATCAGTATAGAGATGCCAAGTTTTATTCCAACAACATCAATTTCCATACGTGGCTTAGTCAGTATCAAATTTTTCTGTACGTCAAAGCCGTTTTCGTCTAGAATATGACTAACTAACTGTTCGAAATTTTGCCAACTAAGAAATTCTGATACATCTTCTATGGTTGCACCATTTCTGATTGCGAAAACTGAAGCACTGATTCGATCACTATCTTGAAACTCGAAACTGCTTTCATCTAATCTACCAATTCCATTCTGAACAAAAATTTGAAGTAATTCTTTGGCTGAAAACTCGTCCATTTCTGAAGCTATGGCAAAATCATGTTCAGATATTCCACCTGGGATTATTGCCTTTATGCCTCTGATGATTAATTTATGGTGCAATGTAAATACGATATTTACTATTAATATTAAAAGCCTAAAATTTACTAATTGCTAACCATTAATGAAATAATTGAAAAAAATTAAAATTTTCCTAGCATGCTTTCTTTTATTTTCAGTATTTCCATATGCATTTGCTGAAAAAGGTACTTTCTTAGATGAGATAAGATTTGTTCAATATCTTGACGAAAATACGGCACTTGAGGAAGTAAGGAATGGTAAACTTGATTTGTATTACTATAGAATTTCATCCGATCGATTAAAGGATTCAGATTCTCGTGATGGTCTTCAGATTTTCGAATCAACTGGAGGTTATTTTAGTATACTTCTAAATCCAACAGACTCTGGAGAATTTAATCCGTTTTCTATAAGAGAAGTAAGACATGCACTGAATTTTCTAGTAGATAGAAACCTGATAGTTAATGAATTACTTGGTGGCTATGGTTCACAGATGATTTCAAACTATGGAATCTTTTCAGCAGATTATTTGGGGATAATAGATGTACTGGAGTCGTTTCAGTTTAGATACAATCCAAGTTTTGCAAATCAGATAATTACTGAGCAACTAGAAAGTGCAGGCGCACAAAAAATTAATGACGTATGGCATTATGACGATGAGCCAATAACAATAACATTTTTTATTCGAAGTGACGATCCTGCCAGAAAGGCCATCGGTGAAATATTGTCATCAAATCTAGAATCTATTGGATTTATTGTTGAAAAAGAATTTGGGGATTTGAATAAGGCATTTGTAGTTGTGTATGGCTCTGATCCTGCCGAGCAAAAGTGGCATCTATACACTGAGGGATGGGGTAGTTCAGGATTTACTAGATATGATTCTGTAGCATTAGCCCAAATGTATGCTCCATGGTTTTCAAACATGCCCGGAAATAACAATCCATCATACTGGAACTATCAAAATGATTTACTTGATGAAATAACACAGAAAATATACGCTGGAGAATCGGAAACTGCTGAAGAGAGAACCAGATTGATCAAAGATGCAACGACAGAAGGTGTAAATGAATCAGTCCGAATATTTCTTGCCAGTAAGGTTGATCAGTATGTTAGTAATGAAAATCTTGATGGTGTGATTAATGCACTAGGTGCTGGTGTACCAAGCAGATTTACACCAATAAATGCAGAGACTGCTGATCAAAATATTACAATTGGCGTGAAACAAATCTATCAGGGTGCATGGAACCCAGTAGCTGGATTAACTGATACATACAGCACCCAGATATGGTTTACATTATTTGATCCAAGTCTTACAGGACATCCATTCAGTGGAAAGATTTTTCCAATCAGAACAGATTGGAAAATTGAAACACATGGTTCACAATCAGTTGTTAATGTACCAACTGATGCTGTTATTTGGGATTCTAAATCTAAAAACTGGAAAGAAGTAGGTCCTAATACACTTGCAACTAGTAAAGCTACATTTGATCTAAACCTTGGTGAATGGCATAATGGGCAGAAAATGAATATGAATGATATAATCTATTCAACATATTTCTTGTTGGAATGGGGTTCTGAAAAAGATGAGAATGACAAAACATTTGATTCAGATTATTCGCCACAAGCAGCTCAAACTGCAAAAACACTAGTTGGGATAAAACCAATTGATGATGATACCATAGAAGTTTATACTAACTACTGGCATTTTGATGAGGGGGAAATTGCATCTTGGGCTAGTCCATGGAGTAGTATGCCATGGGAAATTATGGCTGCAATGGAAAAAACAGTGGTTGATGGTAAAAGTTCTTTTTCGCGATCTGAATCTCTTACTAAGAATGTAAATTGGTTATCACTTATCATACCAAATGATGCACAGATGGTTAAAGATCAGTTAGAAGATTTCAAATCATCAAACTTTATTCCAGAACCCCTAACTGGTTTTGAACAAATCATGGATTTTCAGATAGATAGATATCAATCATCGATAGATTGGATAGACCAATATGGGCATGCTGTAATTAGCAATGGTCCATTTTATCTAGAAGGATATTCACCAGATTCTAGAAGTATCACTATAAAGTCATTTGATTCTTCAGGGTATCCATTAGAACAAGGTATATGGAAAGAATTTGAACATGCTAAATATCCTATAATTGAGTCTGTAATTATTAATGAGTTAATTCAGAAAGGAACTGAATTAGATATTCCTATTGAAACAAAAAATTCAACAAAATTACATTATTTTGTTTCAAATTCACAGGGTGAAATCATTACATCTGGAATTAAAGATGTTCTAAATAATAATACCCGTATTGTATTAGAAAAGGAGGATACCGAAAACCTGCCGAATGGACCACTTACATTGAAAATTTTTGCTGCATCTGATAATGTATTAAAACCGTACGAGTTTTCAACTAGTTTTCTAGTTGTTGACTCTGATTCATCATTATCAAAATCTGTAATATCAGATAACTTAGTTGAGGCACAGGATGATGACTATACTGCAATCATAGTAATAATCATACTTGCTATTATTGGATCAAGCATAGTTGTAGTAAAGAAGCGAATGAAGTAAGAATTATAATTTTTTGCCTATCACAAATAAGGTGCCAAACTCTCTTTTCCATTTTGATTTATTTTTTGAATCTAATACATGTGTTGTTCTAGTTTGAAATCCACTTTCCTTGAACATGTTTTTCCATTCTTTCTCGGAGCGGAGATCCATAGGCACTGCCATATCCTTAATCCATCGCTTGGTGAGTGTATTATCTTTGTAGAAATCTGTACCACAGTAAAAAATACCGCCTTTTTTTAATAATTTGTAAACTTTTTTTATTGCCAATTCCATTGGGACTGAATAGTATAATGATTCCATGGAAAAAACTACGTCAAACTTTTCAGAATAATTCCATGATTCTAGTTCAGTTATGAAATAATGTTCTTTTTCTGAGGTCTTCTTAGTTCTTGCTTTTTGGATCATTCTCCTGCTTTTATCTATACCAACTGCTTTTCTACATTCAGATATCTGAGAAATTTTACGGATAACCCATCCATTACCACATCCAATATCTAAAAATGAAAACGGCTTTTCAAAAATTAATTTATTTAGAAATTTATTGACGGTTGTCCCATGACCTTTTTCCATATCTTCAGATTTTCCAATTTCTGCCCATCTATCAAATAATTCTGAAGTCTGATCCATGAATGTCACTTTTTAGATTTAATTATAATCATACCCATACTCAGTAATAATAGAATTCACATCATCTTCGGATTGTGCTTTTTGATAATCGTTGAGTAAATTCTCATTCAGTTCTAAGAAAGTATGACCCCAGTTAAATTTTGCAAGTAAATTATAACATAATTCCTCATTACCTAGTATGAATAGAGCCGCGGCCAACGCTTCAACTGTAGTCAATTTACTTATTTTTGAATAATTTACTGGATTACCTGCTAATAATGGTGGGAGTTTTCTTGGTATTCCAGAATATTTGTTTTGAAACATTTTTTCGGCTTGATTCCATGAACAATCAAATCCAGTGATAGAATGGATTTTGTTTTTTTCTTTATTCAAAAGTGTGTTTGATGAAAATGGATGGAGTAACACTGTTTTTGAGCTAATTGATGTTATTTTTTTTGCTAATCCAAATCGAACTAATTTTGCAGCAGTACATTTCTTAGGGTCGTCCTGATTTAACATCATTACATTGATTTGCATGATATCGTTATCGAACTTCGTCTATATTGATTATTCTAAATTAACGTAGGAGACTTTATAATAAAATCTAGTTGGTTGATCATCTTTTATAATTTGAACATTCCAATTTTTAATGTCAATTGGTATTCCAGATGATTCTGGCAAAACCGAGAATTTTTCTAATCTGACGTCTGTACCACTGTATCTGATTTTATAATTTTGTTCATCAATTGTAACTATTTCATATATTGCACCGGGTTTTCGCGTTGATTCATTTACCATGCAAGAAGTATCTTGACCTATAACACACACACCATCAGATGTAGAAACCTGAATGTTCACATCTGATTCTTGACCTCGTGCAGATGTAAATAATGAGGCCTGAATTACACGTGGCATTAATTCAGAATCCTGAATCTTCTTTTCATCTAAGGAGATTAAAATATCTGAATCAGAGATTCTGTTGAATTTTTCAATGACTTTTTTTGGTATAGTTTGTTGTGATGTCGATGATTCTGGTATAGATGGTTCAGATATGGATGGTGGTATTTGGGTAGCTAATGTATCTTCAATGACAAAGAATGATAATTCACTTTCCGCAAGTGAATTACCAGCATTTATTGTATATTTCCCTATGGCAAAATCATCTGAACCAAGTTGAAAACCCCATGAAAAAACATGCTCTAGTATACCTTGATCAGGCAAAATCTTTTTCTCAACGTCTTTTGTTGGATGGTTTGAGTCTGAATTGTCAGGAGTATCTATGAGTATCGTGACTGCATTGCCAACAGCATATGAGTTCACAATCTTACCTGAAATCTGGACAATTTCTCCTAGCACATATTCATCTTTGTTAGTAGTCAAAACTAACTCAGGTGAAGAATCAGGAGTGATAGTTTCATCAATTATTCTGACTGTTTGAGTGGCTTTATGTCCCAAGTAATTTGCGGTAATTTTGTAATCAGCACTTAGAAAACTTCCGGGGCGTATCTCGAAGTACCCACTAAAATTACCATCTTTATCAGGAAGTGCGTTGAGAGTCATATCACGTATAAGTTCTGTGTTCTCATTCTTTACTGGAGTTCCATCTGTCGTCACCCAACCTACAAAGTTTTGGGCTTTCATTGGTTTTGAGAAAGGAACTGAAACGAAAACTTGAGATACTGCTGTTGTAAGATTAGGATCGATTTTGCCTTTTATAATCATAATATTTGTTTTTCCAGTTGTAAAATAATTATCGCCTGAACACTCAATTACATTAGAATTTTCTCTTAAATCACGTAAGACATTATCTTGATTAACAACTTCCCTAAGGCTTTTACAAACATCAAATTCAATTGGTACTTGCTCTTCTTCTATAATTGATTCATCCTCTGCAACAGAAGAAATTTCAAAGTCAGATGTTGCAACAATGATGTCTCCACTTTGATAAGTACTGGCTTTAACTGCATAACTACCATAGTCAAATATCATAAGATTCAAAACTGTAGATAGTGAAAAATTACCAGATTGATCTGGATTTGCTTTGAATTTAATTGGGATTACAACGCTACTGTCTTTGTCTCCAGCGCCACCTTGTACCCTATCATATCCTGATGTTGTAACAGTTCTACCCATAGGATCTACGAAAGTGATTTCAACAGGATTAAGTACTTTATCTCTATTTGGTACAAAGTTTACGATTTGACCGGAAATTGATATTGATTTGTTTAGATCATAAATCGATTTATCGAGATTTAGATCAATGTATGCGATTTGTTCTTCAGGTTCAGTTTGACTCATTGCAGGTAAGACAGTACCACCAATAAGTAAAATTGTCATTAGTCCAAATATTGCATGGTTTCTCATTTTCATACTACGTCATATTTTCCCAAAATTCGTAATAATAGAATCAAATAGAGAAAAAGTTGATCTCTTAGTCAAAGTCGTATATGTTATTAGCCACAATGATTGAAATTATGCGTAATAATGTTTAAGGAAAACGTAGAATTTGTCTAATTTTTAGTTGGATTGGAATCACAATTAGGGCACTTTTTGTTAATAACTTTTTCACCACATGTCACACATATGCCTTCGCCAACAGATTTAGTAATCATTTTTTTCCTACGACCGACAATCACTCTTATTCCAATGTAAATAGTAATTGAGATAATAATTGCATAAATTGGTTGTAACCCAACCCCAATCAAGCCAATCAGAAAAAACAAAATTCCAGCAATTAGAAGTATTTCGCGTCTGTCAAAACTCAATTTATGATAATTCTAATAGAATTCGTTAAAAAGTTATGCCAAGACTCAGAGCCAATAAGATTACTTCATACTAAAGTCATCACTCTAACTCTTCTTCATTGTCTGGCAATTGGTAGAAAATTTTCTAATATTAAAATTAAATGGGAGCGGCGAGATTTGAACGCGCGACCTCTGCGTCCCAAACGCAGAATCATACCAAGCTAGACCACGCTCCCAGCGAACAAAAACAAAAGCCCAATTTAAGCTACACAAATGAATTTTAAATAAGGTCAAAAAACATTGCGTATGGAAATGGATGAATATATTAGAGCAGGAAAAATCGCTGGGGAAGTAAGAGAAAACACAAGAAAAAAAGATTGGATAGGAAAAACAGTTTTTGAAATTTGTGAACATGTTGAGGATGAAATTAGAAAACGTGGTGCAAAATGTGCATTTCCTGTCAATACAAGTATCAATGAAGTTGCTGCTCATTATACAGCAGAACCAAATGATGAGCTTACAATAAAGGATGATGATTTAGTAAAGATTGATCTAGGTGCTCAGATTAATGGTTACATTGCTGATACGGCAGTAACAGTCTGTTACAATCCAGAATATGATAATCTAGTTGATGCAGCTCAACAATCATTAGATAATGCAATGTCAATGATCAAAATTGGCGTAAAATCTAGTGATGTTGGAAGAACAATTGAAAAAACAATAAAGCAGATGGGTTTTTTGCCCATTGCAAATCTTAGCGGTCATTCATTAGATCAATATACAATACATGCAGGTAAATCAGTTCCAAATATTTGGTCAATTGGATCATTTACTTTTGATGGAAATCAAGCATTTGCGTGTGAACCATTTGTCACAACAGGTGAAGGACTAGGCTTTGTTCATGAAGGAAAAGTCAAGAATATTTTTGCGCTATCATCTAGGAAGAAAACAAAAGATAAAGAAGCAGATAAGATGCTTGATTTCATATGGCAAAATTTTAACCTATTACCATTTGCTTTAAGATGGCTTACTAAAGAATGGGATGAAAAAGAGGCTAGAACTTTGTTAGACATTCTAGTTAAAAAAAAGGCTGTACATGCATATCCTGTTTTAGTTGAGGGAAATGGTAAAAGAGTGACACAGGCAGAACACACATTCATTCCAAACGAGAATGGAGTTACAATAACAACTATTCAATAGTTTTTCCATAAATCATTGTTATTAACAAACTACCATCACAATTACTACAATCACCTTCATTTTTAAAGACAAAATCAGTTGATGTGAATTTTCTTTTTGTTATGTTCTTACAGGATTTGCATTCCAATAAAGTATAACATTTGATTAATTTTTCAGAATTACTCATTGCCCCACACCTAAAGTATTACCAACACCTACAATCATTACAGTTTCACCAGATTTGGAATTCTCTGTAATCATTTCGTAAACTTGGCTTCTAACAGACTTTGCTTGATTGGCTATATCTTCTGACATGAGCGTGATGGCTTCATGAATAGTTTGCTTGATTACTATAGCTAATATAGGAATAGCATTTGTTGTCGCAACTTGCTCGATCTTAAATCTCTCGGTTCCTATTCCACCAATTGCGGCGCCGAAACCTTTAGCAATAGATGCAGAATCCTCTCCTTCTAATTTTAATGCTGCATCAACCATTATGATAAGATTTGGTTTCTTTTTGGGAATTATATTTTGGATTGCTTCCCCAGGTCTACCAACTGTGGCATTTGGACCCTCTGCTTTAACTAAAAGTAATTCTCTACCTTCGAATTCAGATTCTGACCACACTGTTTCAAATGCAGCATTATGCTTAGATGTATTGAGCATCATTTCTCCAACAACCATTGGACCTATACTATCACCAATTGGTTGACCAGATTTCAGTGATTCTACAGCATCTTTTAATGCATCAGCCTCTTCCATAACAAAGGGAATCATCATCTGTAATGGTAATATTAGCGGAAAGTTTTTTTGTTTTTTTGCGGTAAGATACAAATGTCGTGTAACCTTATGAAACATCTGTAGTGATGTAACAATCTCTAATAGATTCTGAACTTTTGTTATTTCAAAATCAGATATTTCGTTAAATAAACCCCTTACCTGCAATCTTGTGAAGTCTTCTCTTGAATGGACCAAGTGATTAATCTTTGGTATAATCCCATTAGGATCTAGATCAACAGGCATTATTGTAAAGTACTCAAGAAAACTATCAATTTTTTTTACAGGATCATCTTTTGGGTTTAAATTATTTTTGATATAACTAATTAATTTCTGTCTTGATTCATTTTTGAATTCCTCTAACTTTGTTATGTCTTTTTTGATCTGATTTCCTGAAATATATAATTGGATTCGCTGTCCATAAAAAACAAAGATGATTATGGGTATAATCCAGAGTAGCATCATAAGTGGGTTAGATTCGTCTCCCATACCAAAAAATTCGTCTAAATCAAAATTTGTGAAATCCAATGATCAGAAATAATAATTTTCTAAATTAAAGCATTCGTATCTTTATTCTCGGTTATTCTTAATACATCGATGACTGTGAATTAATGAGTATTTTTATTAATGAACTATTTTGACTGAACATTATGCCTCAAACTAAACCCATTGTAAGTATTGAAAACGTTGTAGCGTCTGCTACAGTTGAGCAAAAAATGGACTTGAATGAAATAACAAAAAAATTCCCAGATGTTGAATATCATCCTGAACAATTTCCTGGATTAGTATTTAGAATTCGTAGTCCAAAAACAGCAACGTTGATTTTTAGTTCAGGTAAGATGGTATGTACTGGAGCAAAGTCAGAAGCAATGTCAAGAACTGCTGTCAAAACGGTGGTGGATAGATTACGTAAAGGTGATGTAAAAGTAAAGAAGAATGCAGTTGTAACAATACAAAATATTGTTGCTTCAATTAATCTAGGTGGTCGAATTCATCTGGAACAAGCTGCTAGAACACTACCTCGAAGTATGTATGAGCCAGAACAGTTTCCGGGATTAATTCACCGAATGTTAGATCCAAAAACTGTAATTCTATTATTTTCATCTGGGAAACTAGTTTGTACTGGTGCCAAAAAAGAACCAGATGTTTATCGTTCAGTTAATAATCTTCATGCATTATTAGAAGAAAAAGAACTAATGATGTATGAATAAATTATTATTTAATTTTTGTTCCGGGTGGTACTGAACTGTCAACTGAAAGCCAAAATGGTTTATCATCAAGATCTGCAGCTAACAGCATAGCATTAGATTCCACACCTGCCATTTTTTTCGTTTCAAGATTTGCTACTACAACTACCAGTCTACCAACTAATTCGTCAGGATCATAAAAATTTGCTCCACCGATAATAACATCACGTTTTTCATCTCCTAATGAAATTATTCCTTTCATAATTCTAGTCTTACCTGGGATACTTTCAGTGGATTCAATTATTGCAATTCGTAGATCTAGTTTTAAAAAATCATCGTATGATATTTCATCCATGAGTGTATTCTTATAGTCGGTTTAAAATGAATTTCTAAATCAAGACTAATATTTTCGATTATGAAATATTTTGTGTGGCTGAAATAAAAGCATCTGTAATAATTAATGCAACAGTAGACAAAATATGGGAAATAATTTCTGATATAAATAACGAGCCAGAATTCTGGAAAGGTACAAAATCTATTAGAAACATTTCACAGAAAGGTAATACGACTAAGAGAGAGATCACAATTGCCTTTAAAGATAAAAAATGTTTACAGGACGTAACACTATATCCTAAAGAGAAAGTTGAGGCTATTTTTACTAAAGGGATCATCAATGGCAGAAAAACTGTTACAATACAACATATTGATGGGGCTTGTACACTCGAAGCTGTTTGGGACATAAAACTTTCTGGAATGATGGGAATGTTTACCGGGATGGTAAAAAAGCACATTCAGAGTGGAACTGAACAAGCTCTAGTAGAAATAAAAAGAGAAGTGGAGAATTAATGCTCGATATCACAATTGATGTCTTTAATTATATTTTTACTATAATCCTAATTGGAGTTTTTCTAGCCTGGATTTCTCTTATTTTCTCAATGTACAAATCTTTTACAAAAACACCATATCTTGATAAATTTGAAGATTCGTCAAATCAAACTCCCAAAGTTTCAATAATTTTACCTGCTCGTAATGAAGAGAAGTTTATTGGAAAATGTCTTGAATCATTTGTGAATCAAGATTACAAGAATTATGAAATAATGGCAATTGATGATTCCTCAAATGATAAAACTTGGGAAATAATTGAAAAATATGCAAAAAATAGCGATAAAGTTGTACCAATAAAGGCAGCACCAAAGCCTGATGGTTGGATGGGTAAAAACTGGGCATGTGTCGAGGGTTTTAAACGTGCAAGCGGTGATTTGTTATTATTTACTGATGCTGATACAACATATTCAAAAAAAGTTCTTTCATTAGCGGTTGCGCACTTGCTATCAGAAAAATTAGATGTACTAACAGTAATTCCTAGATTACTTTGCCTAGATAGTATTACAAAAATTACATTACCAATGTTATCAACATTTTTGCATTCACGTTACTCTGCACTAAACGTGAATAATCCAAAAAAAGGAATTGGATATTTTTTTGGAAGTTTTTTTATCATAAAAAAAGAAATTTATGAAAAAATTGGTACGCATGAAAAAGTTAAACATGAAATAATTGAAGATGGCGCATTAGGTAAGATTACAAAAGAATCAGGTTTCTGCCTAAAAATGGTTAGAGGTGAACACCTACTTGACGCAGTTTATTCAAGAAGTCCTAAAGAAATGTGGAATGGACTAGAAAGATTAATGGTTCCATTATATCATCAGAATAGATCATATGCTGTAGGAGTATTTTTTGCAGTTTTATTCATATTATTCATTCCAGTTCCATTCTTGATATACTCTCTAATATTCATAGAAACTAGCATATCGTTTATTCCACTAGTAATAGCCGCAATTTTTTCAACATGTACTATTTTCATAGCGGCATTTATGGAGACTAAAATGGGTTTGAACTTAAACTCTGGTTATGGTGCACTTGCACCAGTTGGTGGTTTAATTGTAACATGTGGATTTCTCTCTGGGATTCTGCAAGCAAACAAATCCTCAGCAGTTTCCTGGAGAGGAAGAAAATACAGTGTTAAGGAATTTTCTCAAAACTATATCAAACTCTGATTCTATATTATAACAAATCAGTAAAGGTTATACTAACTTCAAGCACTTTTTTTCCTATGGTCAATACCGCACTTGCTATTGGTGGAACTATAGGAACAATCGGGATTGTTTTTGCAGTTTTTGTTTTACTAACTCCAGTATTAGATATTCCAAATGATGGATTGATTGTGAGTAATGGGAATCATTTAGAAACAGTTGGTGAGATAACATCAATTAAAAGTGCAGAACTCTCTTTAATAGAAATTTTTGAGCAAACTGAGGAAAGTGTAGTTCAAGTGAATGTGAGAACTACTGATGGTCGTAATAATCCTGGAAACATGGGTTCAGGATTTGTATATAGTGAAGATGGTTATATAATTACTAACAATCATGTTGTAGATGATGCAGGAATTGTAAATATTACATTTCTTGACGGTGAATCATATACTGCAAAAATAATTGGGACGGATCCAGATTTGGATTTAGCAGTTTTAAAAGTGGAAATGGAATCAAGGTATATACAGCCAATTCCAATTGGTGATTCATCACAACTTAAAGTTGGAGAGCAAATAACAGCTATAGGTAACCCATTTGGTCTTTCAGGTTCAATGACATCAGGAATAATTAGTCAGATGGGACGGCTACTACCACAGGATTCTGGCTACTCGATACCTGATGTAATTCAAACCGATGCTGCAATTAATCCTGGAAATTCAGGTGGTCCACTTCTTAATATGAAAGGTGAGGTTGTTGGAATAAATACTGCAATACAGTCAGCTACGGGTGAATTTACGGGAGTAGGTTTTGCAGTTCCTTCAAACACTGTAAAGAAGGTTATTCCAGTTTTAATCAGAGATGGAATTTTTCATCATCCATGGATGGGTATATCAGGTTCAGATGTTGATCCAGAATTGGCTAAAGTTAGAGGACTTGCTAGTTCTAAAGGATTTCTTGTTGCTACAGTGATTGAAGGAAGTCCTGCTGAAGAGGCTGGCTTGTTAGGAGTTACGGATACAAAAGAAATCGATGGTAGAGAATATCCACTAGATGGGGACATAATAATAAAAATAGATGATGTAGTAGTCAGAAAGATCTCAGATATTTTGATTCATTTGCAAAGAGAAAAATCCGTGGGGGATGAGATGATAATGACTATTAATAGAGATGGGGCTATTATTGAAGCAACATTAGTGCTTGGGGAGCGACCTCAAAATGAGTAAATTCTACAAAATTAAATAGTCGTGGCAGATTTTTTTTATATTGAGCAAATTACAATATGACCCAGAATCACTGTATAGAGTTTTGGATGGTCATAGTATTGAAAAACATGATGCCCTAGAGATTGCGGCAAATTTCAAAAACACCGCACCATTTGTTTTTAAGACATCTCAGAAATTGCGAAACTTTCACAAAGGTAATGTAATAAGTTTTTCAAAAAAGTCATTTTTCAATATTATAAATCTCTGTAGAGACACATGCTCATATTGTACATACAAATCAGAGCCGGGTGAATCAAAGATTTCTCTGATGGAACCGAAAAATGTAGTTGAGTTAGCAAAGCTTGCAAAAAAATTTCATTGTACAGAGGCATTATTTGTAACAGGTGAGAGACCTGAACAAAAATACCAACTAGCCAGAGATTGGCTTAAAAAAAATAATTTTACATCTACTGCTGAATATTTGATACATTGTTCTGAACTTGTACTTGACGAAGGTATTTTTCCACATACTAATGCTGGAAACCTGACACGTGATGAGATGCGGGAGTTAAAGAAAACAAATGTCAGTATGGGTGTTATGTTAGAAAATGTCAGTGAAAGACTAAGAAGAAAAGGAATGCCTCATGAGAATGCACCAAGTAAAGAACCTCTAGCAAGACTTGAGATATTGAACAACGCAGGTATGCTGAAAATTCCAATGACTACTGGAATTTTAGTAGGCATTGGAGAAACTTTTGAAGAGATAATCGATTCAATTTTTACCATAAAACAAATTCATGAGAAATTTAGTAACATACAAGAAATTATCTTACAAAACTTTCATCCAAAGCCTGATACAATAATGAGTAATTATCAAACACCATCAGAATTATACTTCAAAATGGTTGTTGCGTTATGTAGAATTATAATTCCAAAGGCTAACATTCAGATTCCGCCAAATCTTTCGCCTTATTCATATCAAAAATTTCTAACAGCTGGCATAAATGATTGGGGCGGAATATCACCAATCACTTCTGATTATGTTAATCCGGAATTTAACTGGCCTAAGATTAATACTGTGAAAGAGAATTGTAAGAAATTAAATTTTGAACTAAAAGCAAGATTCCCTGTCTACCCAGAATTCATACCATTAGTGAATAATGATCTAAAACAAAAACTATCTTTAATTGCGGACACTGATAATTATGTGAAAGAGGATTATTGGAAATGACTTTACAAAATGAAAAAATAGACAGTCTTCTAAAAATTGCCGATCCAGTTATTGCAAATATTTTAGATAAGGCAATATCAGAAAAAGAAATCTCAGCAAAAGAAGCATTATTACTTTTTGATGCAAAAGGAATCGATTTTCATTTGGTTGGAATGGTAGCTGATATTCTAAGAAAAAGGCGTGTTGGTGATACAGTGACCTATGTAGTAAACAGAAATATCAATTTCACAAATGTATGCATAAAGCAATGCGGTTTTTGTGCATTTAGTAGAGACTTTAGAGAGGAGGAGGGTTATTTCCTACCAATTGAAGAGATTCTAAGAAGGGCAAAAGAAGCATACCATTATGGTGCAACAGAAGTCTGTATTCAGGCTGGACTGCCACCAGACATGGATAAGGATCTTTATGAAAATATTTGCAGAGGAATAAAAAATGAAATTCCAAATATTCACATACATGGATTTTCACCTGAAGAAATTCTATATGGTGCAACTAGACAGGAAATTTCTCCAGAAGAATACCTGATTAAACTAAAAAAAGCTGGAGTTGATACTATTCCTGGTACTGCTGCCGAGATTTTAAACCAAGATCTAAGAGATAAGATTTCACCTGGTAGAATTACTGTAAAGGACTGGATAGATATAATCAAAACTGCTCATAAACAAGGAATGAAATCTACGTCAACAATGATGTTTGGTCACTTGGAAACATATGAAGATCGAGTAAACCACATTGCAACTATTAGAGAAATTCAAAAAGAGACTGGTGGATTCACCGAGTTTGTGCCATTAAACTTCATACCATCGGAGGCACCAATGTACAAGCATCAATTACATGAAGGTATAAGAAGCGGTGCAAATGGGAACGATGCGCTTCTAGTTCATGCTATTGCAAGAATTATGCTAAATAACGTAATTGATAATATCCAAATGTCGTGGGTCAAAGAAGGTCATAAATTCTCACAGTTATTGCTAAAATGGGGTGCAAACGATTTTGGAGGTACATTGATCAATGAAAGCATTTCAACAGCTGCAGGCTCACAACATGGACAATTATTAAAACCAAAAGAAATTAGACATTTAATTCGCGATATGGGTCGTGTACCAGCTGAAAGAAACACTACATATAAAATTTTGAAAACATTTGAGAAAGAACCAGAAACTATTGAATCACTAGATCAGGTATCAGACACTACAAAATTCGGTTCATACTTTGAATTAATCAAGATAAATAAATTCAAGTTTAAGAATCCAAGATGAGTGTTTTAGAGTACTAGACTTCCTAAATATATGGCAAATGCGCCTACAAGCCCAAATCCAATTGGTCTTGGGATATATCTTCTGAATCCCACAAATAAAACCAAACTAAATGCTATCATTATATAGTAACTTGAGAATACATCTGCCGAAACAGGAATTCCAACAACTGTTGCAGTAACACCTAGTATGAGTAAAATATTGTAAATATTACTACCAACAATGTTACCTACACCTATGTCTGTTTGTTTTCTAGCTATAGCAATTACTGATGTAATTAATTCAGGAAGTGATGTTCCAATTCCAACTATTATAACTCCTATGACCAGCTGAGAAAGACCCAAACTCTCAGCAATTGCAACCGCACCATCAACTGTAAAGTGACCGCCAATAAACAGTAAAACAATTCCAAGTCCTACTAGAGCAAATGCCTTGGGAAGTGTTTCTATTTTATATCTTGATAGAAATAATTCTCCTTCTACCTGTGTGTTTTCAATATTTTGAGTTTCTGGACTTCCTTGTTTTTTGACACTCTTTATTGTAAAAATTGTAAATCCAATTAATGCGGCTATTAATATTACACCATCGATCTGTGAAACTTCACCATCATATGACATTGCTATAATTAGTAATGATACCCCAATCATTATCGGAAGCCATTTTCTGACAGTGATCTTATTTATCAAAAGTGGTGCAAATATTGCAGAAATACCAATCACCATACCAACATTACTAATATTACTTCCAATTACATTTCCCAAAATCAATTCTGTATGTGAGTTAAATGCGGCAAGTATTGCTGCTGCCAATTCTGGAGTTGACGTACCATAAGCCACTACTGTCAAACCAATGATCATACTACTAATCTTAAGTCTCTTAGCAAGAGAGACACCACCAGAAACTATAGCATAACCTCCGATACACAATATGATTAAACCAATGATCACTGATCCAATATCAATGATTTCCATATCGAATATCTGAAGATGTCTTGTTTAAACCAGATACCTTTTTCAAAATTTACAAACATAACAACCAAAGTGAATCATTTTCATTGGCTGTGGAAACGTTGAGTAAAACTGATCAGTTAGCTCAATAAATCTAGAGTTAAGATTAATAAAGTAATGTACCGTACTATACCGTATATGAGAGCAAGATTGACCTATGTACCTGTAGAAGTAGCAGATCAGTTCAATGATTTTATCATTCATAGAGACGAACAGATACTAGATGCAGTAAAAGCACGAACCAAAGATTTTAGCACACTCTCACTCCTAAAATTGTTATATCAAATTAGAACTAATTCGATGACATTTTCTGAATTATATTCAAAATCAAACATAAGGATGAAAAGATCGTTTCTAAACTATCTGGATCTTTGTATTACATATGATTTTATCAGAAAAAAACCAATTGGACAAAACGTGATCTACTCCATAACAGAAAAAGGCCAAATAATGTTGAAATTATTTACCAGAACTGAAAAAAACTAAAATTAAGAAATAGCTAAGATAAAGTAATTAAACAAAACAAAATCATTCAGATATGGTAGATGGATTTCCTGATGCAGAGATCTATGAAGCAAATGAAATTGAATTGAAAAACCCAGTGATTTTTGCAGGGTTTGTAGGTGCTGGATTAGTTGGGACAATATCAGTAGATTATATCATAAATAAACTAGATATGGAAGAAATTGGTTTTTTGCGCTCAAAACATCTTCCGCCTTCGACCGTATTCATGCAAGGACGTCTAAGACATCCTTTTCGATTGTATGCGAATAAAGATGGAAGTATTTGTGCAATTATTTGCGAGATAATAATTAACAGAGAGGGTCTATATACAATTGCATCATCAATTTTAGATTGGGCTGAAAAGCATGGCTCTAATGAAATTGTCATATTAGATGGAGTTGCAAGTAATAAACATGATAAAAAGGCATTCTGTGCTGCAGAGGTTGACCTCTGTAGAGTTATGGAGGAACATGGAATTCAAATGATACCACAAGGATTCATCACTGGGATATCTGGTGGAATATTAAACGAATGTTTAATAAGAAAAATTAGAGGAGTGACACTTCTGGCAAAAGCAGATGAAAAAATGCCAGACACACTTGCAGCTGTGACACTGATAGATGCAGTAACCAAACTTTATGGAATAGATATAGACACAAAAGATCTAAAAAAGCAAAAAAATCAGATTGGGAATGAATTAAAAGAATTGTCAACTAAATACACTGAACATAAAAAAATTGATTCAAATATGTACATGTAAT
>CAZBHD010000116.1:0-5936 GCA_964491985.1 uncultured Candidatus Nitrosopelagicus sp.
CCAGTCGAAGGTTGGAAGAGAGGTAAAGCATTTGTATTTTATCCTGAAAGATGTATCTCAGACGGTGCATGTATTGGAGTTTGCCCAACAAAGGCAATCTTTTGGATGAGACCAATGGACTTTACAGTAGGACAACCAGTCCCACTATACAAGAACTCTGTCTTCGTCAAAGGTTGGACTGAATTAATCGATTAAGTCCTTCCAAAAACTTCTTTTTATTATTATTTTGACTAGTTAGACCTTATATTACAAAATTCATTTTGATTAATATGACAAAAATCGGAGACGCCAAACGAAAACTTCATGGAATGATTACTGGTAGACCGGATAATTTTTCTTGGCTTATTGAAAACAAACTTGCAGGAAGCGCTATTCCTACGTCAAAAGATGAAATCAAATGGCTGCAAGAACAAGGCGTAAAATCCATTGTCACCGTAAGAGAAGAAACATTAGATGAAAATTGGGTTGAGAAAATGAAATACCTTCATGTTCATTCAAACGATATGGGCGTGCCAGAATTTGATGATCTTGTTAACGCAGTTGACTTTATTCATCAAAGAATAACACAGGATGAACCCGTTATGGTTCACTGTCTTGCAGGACTTGGCCGAACAGGGACAATTTTAGCCTGTTATCTGATCAAATATGATAGTATGTCAGCTGATGATGCTATACAGAAAGTACGTGAAAAAAGACAAGGTTCAATTCAATCTTTTTCACAAGAAGAACTAATACACAGATTCCAAACATTCGTAAGCAAATAATTATTCTGGAAATGATTCAGAAACTAGCTTTCCATCTACGACTTTAATTTTTAAAAATCTTTCATCTTTGAAAACTAATGTCAGCCCACCTTCTTCATCAGGATCTTTTACTTCAACCAAATCTTGCATTCTAATTCCATCAAATTTTGCCATTTTTTTCACTCCGGAATAGAAACTGTTTCTATTTTTCCATCAACTACTTTTATGAACATGAATCTATTATCTTTGAAAATTATTGTAATACCGTCCTCCTTATCAGGCTCTTCAACTTCTAAAACTGGTTGACCCAACAGACCATCATATTTTGCCATATGTAACTTTCATTTATTGACTAATTAATAATTATTTCAATCTCTTCTGATTGATTTTTTGTATTCCCTTTTTCTATATATGAATGAGTTTGCCATGAAGCGGATGCTTCCACAATAATCTTATGATTCCCTGCGCCAAGTTCTGAGGCTTTAAAGTTATACGATTCATTAAAATCAAAAAATTCCTGTCTAACTTCTTCTTCTGTTAGTCTAATAACTGGTTCAAAGTTCTTTGCAACCTGAACCCAAATCCTTCTTTCTTTCATTGGATTAACAAGTTTAGGATTTCTGGTCCAAAAGATTGAAGCCTTTCTATACGTATCAACTGGTTTACCCAGATCGTGTTTTCTTAACCCACCCTTTGACAATTTTATACCATACTTGAGTTTGATTGTATTATCATTTTGGTCATATGCATCAGTCCAGTTTTTCTCAGTAAAGGAGTCTCTAAGACCCCCAGTTATTGAAAATCTTACATTAACCATTATATCGTCACTTAGTGCAAACTGATCTTTTGATTTTTCTAATTGCATGTCTGTTATCTCAGTTTCTGGCATTAATGACATTGATTTATATCTACAATAAGTTCTTTTTTGATTAAATGAATGTAGAACTTGTTAATTCTAATTCAAATGAAGTCAGCATTTCAATTAAAGATGGGGATATTGGAACACTGTATATAATCCAGCACGAACTTCTAAAAAATAAAGCAATTGATTTTGCTGGCGTGATAATGAAGCACCCGTTAACCGATGAGATTTGGATGAGAGTTAATTCTAAAAGCAACCCAATTTCACAGATTTCGGCTTCTATCGATTCAGCAATAACTGCAGTTAATGATCTAAAGAATATTGCTTCTAAAATTAAGTGAATAGATTAATGAAATTTTGCCCAAAATGTGACATTAGATTAAAGAAATCTTCAGGCAGTTCAAGTCTTTCCTGTCCAAAATGTAGATACACTGAAGGACAAGAACCAGAGGTCGAAAATAAAATTTCTGATGAATCTAAATCTGATTTTCTAATATTAGAAGAAAATGAGGGTAAAGACACTATGCCAACTATTGAAATTGAATGTGAAAAATGTGGCAATAATGAAGCCGTTTGGTGGATGCTACAAACTAGAAGTGCTGATGAACCAACTACTCAGTTCTATCGTTGCACAAAATGTGAATACACTTGGCGAAATTACGCATAAAGTTAAATTTTGCACTATTGGCATGTGATTGATTTGGTCTTTTCTGCAAAAACAACCGGTTCAGAAGAATGGAAAGCTGTTATCTCTGCTGTATCTACATTAGTAGAAGAAGCTACTTTTGAAGCTACTGTAGAAGGAATTTCTTTTCGAGGAATGGATCCATCACATGTCGCACTAATTGATATTAACTGGCCAAATACTGCCTTTGAAAAATATGAGTGTGATTCTGATATAAAATTTGGAGTTAGAATTGATGAATTTTCAAAACTTGTTAAGCGTGCCGATAAAAATAATGCAATTGAAATCAATATTTCAGATGATAATATGCTATTAGTTACAATAGGTAAGAACAAGAAATACAAGATGAGATTGATTGAGAGTTCTGCTTCTGATACACCTCTACCAAAAATACCATACGATTCAAAAATATCATTAACTTCTTCTATTTTTGATAAAATTCTAGGAGATGTTCAGGTCGTATCCGACTATCTCACCATAAATTCAACCGACGCAAGTGCTGAATTTTCTGGCAAAGGCGATTCAGGAGAAGTGAATATTGTATTGGAAAAAAATGAGGATGAACTAACCGAACTAGATGTTAAGGCGAATAGTTCAGGAACTTATAGTTTAGAGTACCTTAATCCAATTGTAAAGGCTGTAGGCACAACTGTAGAGACAGTTACATGCGAATTTTCATCGTCCAAACCATTACGAATTGAATTTAAAGTAGCCAATATCGGCCGAATTCACTTTTACTTGGCACCACGAGTTGAAAGTTAAAGAATTTTAAGACCAGAGATACAGGTGAAACTGATTTGAAAGTTGTAATAAAATTTGGTGGAACGTCTATTGCTACAGTTAAAGACATAAAAAATGTTGCAAAAATAGTTAGTACACTATCTAAAAAAAATAAATTAGTTGTAGTTTGCTCTGCAGTTGACGAGGTTACAGATGAGTTAATAAAAATTTCAAATGAGATAAAAAAGGAAAACAAGAAAGAAGCAAATAGAACCCTCGCAAGAATTTCTCAAAAACATAAGCAGTTTGCAACCCATCTGATAACTAATTCCAAAATTCAGAAATCGTTACTAATCAGAATAAAATCAGATTTAGCAGAGTTAGAAGAACTAGTACATGGTTTAATATTGTTAGGTGAAGTGACGCCTCGTTCCTATGACTATCTAATTTCCTTTGGTGAACGATTATCTATCAGTTTAATTTCTTTCACACTTCAAGATATGAAGAATAAATCAATACCACTTACTGGTAAAGAAGCTGGAATTATCACTGATTCAAATTTTGGTGAATCAAGACCATTAATGGATACTACTAGAATTCGTTTATCAAAAACAATCCAAGGTTATACGTCAAAGAATGTAATTCCTGTAATTGGTGGGTTTGCAGGGGCAGATCAACATGGAAATATTACAACATTTGGACGTGGTGGCTCTGATTACACTGCAACTATTATTGCTTCTTGTATTAATGCCGATGAAGTGTGGTTAATGAGTGATGTAGTTGGCATGATGACAGCAGATCCTAAATTTGTAAAGGACGCAAAACTATTAGAAGAAGTGTCTTATGCGGAGGTGATTGAAATGGCATTATTTGGCGCTAAACAAATACATCCTAGAACGGTTGAACCACTAGTTTCGAAAAAGATACCTATGCGTATTAGAAGCACTTTTGACTTGGAGAATGATGGAACGTTAGTAACTTCTTCACCATCATTATCAACGCAAAATACTGTCAAATGTGTTTCTGCATTACGGAACGTTGGTTTGATCAATATAACTGGAGGAATAACCTTTGCCGCGCCTGGTGCTGCAGCACAGATTTTTAGAGTCCTAGCAGAGAAAAATATCAATGTAATGATGGTTTCATCTAACCCATCCGAATCAAGCATATCAATCATCGTCAAAAAATTAGATCTAGATACAGCTGTTAATGCACTTGAAATGAATCTTCTAGGGAAGATCGTTAAAAGAATTGATACAACACCAAATGTTTCTATTATAGCAGTAATTGGCTCAGGAATGAAAGGTACAGTTGGCGTGGCATCAAAGGTATTCTTTGCCGCAAAAAAAAGAAAAGTTAACGTAATGATGATCGCTCAAGGTTCTTCGGAGCTTAATTTGGCGTTTGTTGTTAAGGATAATGATTGCAGATCTGTCATACAATCACTCCATGAAGAATTCAATCTGACTAAATTTAGCTAATTCTAGAGAAGGGATAAATTATTCATAGTATGTGGTTTAGTATTGTCCGGTAAATTATACATAGTTGGTGTTGGGCCAGGTCATCACGATCATATGACTTTTCGTGCAAAACAGGTTATAGAAGAAAGCGATACGATAGTTGGTTATGAGACATATGTGAAACTAGTTGAAAATCTCATTGAAGGCAAAGATGTGTATCGTTATGCTATGACTCAAGAAGTTGAAAGAGCGCATCAATGTATCGATTTAGCCAAACAAGGGAATATCGTTTCGTTAGTCTCTAGTGGTGATCCCGGAATTTATGGTATGGCTGGGTTAATCTTTGAGATTCTTGCCGAATCTGGTTGGGATCCAAAAAATGATTTGGATGTGGAGCTAATACCTGGAGTTTCCGCACTTAATTCATGTGCAAGTATAATCGGTTCTCCACTGATGACAGACTTTGCAGTATTATCTATGAGTGATTTATTGGTACCATGGGAAATCATTGTAAAAAGAGTAGAAGCTGCAGCACAAGGCGACTTTGTAATTGTTATTTACAACCCATCAAGTAAAAAGCGAATACACCAACTCCAGGATACAAGAAAACTTTTACTCAAATATAGAAAACCATCAACTCCGGTTGCAATCATAAAAGGTGCATATAGAGAATCTGAAACAGTTGTAATGACCGACCTAGAACACATGGAAAATCATGCAGATAAACTAGGAATGATTAGTACCGTTATAATTGGAAACTCGTCAACTTATAATTTCAAAGATTTGATGATTAACCCACGTGGTTATAAATCAAAATATAATCTAGAAGAACAGAAAGTCAAAAATTAATGTCTACTTTCAAACACAAGATTGTTTTTAATCAAGTTACTCAAGTCATCACTCAAATCTAGTTTATCTCTAATTGGAGAAACTATTTTACTCAAAGATTCTCCTACAGCCTCTTTCAAATCTGTAGGATGAAGTTTCTTTTGTAAAAAATCAGATTCCAGACTTTGATAATTATCATAACTAACATTTCCACCAAACTTTTCAGGTCGTTCAATAGATAGTGTAGAAAACTCGTGAAATACTATTTGTCTTGCAATTTCTAATATAGGATTATTTTCTATGATTCCTTCCTCACAGAATCCCTTCTTGATTTTATTTCTAATTTCATCGTCTGAGTTATGGATAAAAATTCCAGCATTGGGATCAGACTTGCTCATTTTTACTACTTCACCATCAGTTTTTTCTTCCACAGGTTTAGTTAAACCAGGTAGGAGTTTATGGTGTATAGCTATTGGAACTTTCCATTTCATTTTTGGAAAGACGTCTTTAACCAACATGTGGATTTTTCTCTGATCCATTCCTGCATGCATAATATCCAGATCAAGTGAGTGAATATCAGTTGCCTGCATTATAGGATAAATGAGTTTTGCAAGATCAATTTTTTCATCATTCTCTGA
>CAZBHD010000117.1:0-3622 GCA_964491985.1 uncultured Candidatus Nitrosopelagicus sp.
GAAACAACTGATTTTTCAGCCAAGCCAATAATTTTTCCTTCTGCAGAATCAATAATGACATATTCGCCTATTGGAAGTGATCTTGATGTTTGTGCAGTTACCAGTGTTGGCATTGATTCACCAATCACAAATCCTAGGCTCAACCTAATACCTCCCTAGAGCCAATTTCATTCGAAAGTCCATGAATGTTTGCAAGTTTGACTAAATCTTTTCCAGAAATCTTGCAATTATTATGTGCAAGTTTTAGTGAATATGGGTAACCACCAATACTGTTTTTGTAAATTTTATTCATAATCGACTTTACATCTTCATTTGAATACCCGGTTCCAAATAACTCAATCTTGATTAATGGTAATGATTCAGAAAGTCTGGCAAAAACAGTTGTAATTGTTTTATCTTTTCCAAAATTAGAATCCTCAAAAATCTTACTAAATCCTGGTTTTGTTGTAGCATGATTATAATAGAAGATATCTCCAGCTATGGAATCAAGTCCTTCAAACTGTTTTCTGGTGTTAGATGTTTTTGAAATAAAGATAACATTTCCTCTTTTGGTAATGGATGATACTATAGAATCTGTAAGATCTTTTTGTCTTGTCATAAATTGTGAATATAGTGAGCCATCCATGAGAACTAAATCAGTATTTTCTACAGTTTGTTTACATGCTTCTATCTCCATTTTGCTTGCGAGTGATGCAAGTTGTGGGTTTATGTCCAAACCAAACTCATGTAAGTCAACTAGGATCTCTCCATCAGATTTAACAGACACTGCAGTGACGGCCCAAAGCTCAGCACCTTGAAATTTTGAACTGTTAAAACTGCTGTCAATTCCTGCAGAGATTACATCCTCTCTTTGAGGAGTATGTTCAATCCAATTATCTTTGGCTTTTTGTACTATCTGATTTAATTTTGGTCCTTTTAGGATTGAGAGTGTTTGGTCCCTGTTTTTGATTGCATCCTTAAGTACGCTATTGAGCATAATGACTATTTTGAGTATTGATGAATATGAAGATTAGGGTATAATGATAGCTATGTATGTGTTAGTAGTTGGCAATGAAATAAAAATACATAAAAATGAACATCGTTATGGACGACATATCATTTGAAAAATCATACAAGATTTTCGAATCAGAATCAAATGAATTGAAAAATACCATAGAACCTATCCTAAATAAATCTGAGAGAACCATACCTGAGATAATCCAGTCATATTATCAGGTAATGAAAGTGAATACACTTGCTAAATTATTAAAACAAGAACTTCAGCCTCAACCAGATCCTAATCATCAAAAATTATTAGATGGTATAAACAAGGTTCAACAGCAGATTACAGAACAATTCAATATGTCAATACATCCAGCAACATTATCATATCTTACAAACTCGATTCAATCCCACACTGATCATCTTAAATCATTGGCACGTGAATCTGGGAAAAAATCAAAAGAAGTGATAGAGGCAGAAGCTAATCTATACAAGGAATTACGTGAATTAATGAGTACTAAAGAATTTGTAGAGCAGTATGAAAATGGATTAAAAGATGATTGAAGACATAGGAAAAAACCTAGTTCAATTGAAACAAGAGTTTAGGGATATTTATTCAGGGACTAGTCACATTCAGGAAGTAATACCACTGTTAAAATCTGATTCGTTTCCAATTGATCAAAATGAATTAGACTTACTTCATCTGTTTGTAACAAAGAACCCAATCTACTACAATTCATATCAGCAAAAAATTAATGATATTGAGTGCATGGTATATGAAGGAGATATAAACAAATACTGGTTGAACAGCATTACTCATGGTTCTAGTTACCAACCATTTTCTCCAACTTGGGTTCTCTCTGCATATGTAATTGCATCGCTTGCCAAAACTCTCAACTACAAAGAAGTGTTAGACATAGGATCCGGTGATGGGCGTATTGCATACTGCGCAAAAATTTTAGGATTGTCTGCTTATGGAATTGAAATAGATGACATGTTAGTAGACTTGCAAAAATCACTTTGTGATTTCACTAAAATAGATTTGAAAATAATATGTGCGGATGCAGTAAAATTTGAGTATAAGGATCTAAATTTAGAAAAACCAGCATTTTTCATAGGAGGATTAGCTCAGATGGGAGGTGACGTAATTGCAACTAGCATTATAGAAAATCTTGATTCAGAGTTGAAACAAAAGGCATGTATGGTTTTTGCAGGAAGTTATTCAGAAAAATACTCTTTTGGAGACACTTCTGATGGTGGCTGGGGTAAGATAATTGATAAGAATGGATTAAAAATTATAGAATCAGTTTTTCTACCTACTGTTTGGAGTTTTAATCAAACAACTGACACTTCATACATATTTACAGAATTCATCTAGACATCACTCACACATCTAAATCCAGAAAGCATCCATCTTTCATCTAAGCGGAAAAAATTACGATACGAACCACGTATGGACAAGGCAGGAGTACCAAATGAACCACCTCTTAACACTTTCTGGTTGGTAAACCATTTGTCATTATATTCATCAAATCCTGACTTAAAGCCAGGATATCCAACAAATTCAGATGACGTCCATTCCCAAACGTCACCAATCATCTGATAACAGCCATAGTGACTTTTTCCATTTTCATATGACCCAACATTTGTGCAACTCCAAATACGCGAATCCAAAAGGTTTGCATGATTTTTAGTTGGAGGTTCATCACCCCATGGAAAAATTGTTTTAGTATTTTTTTCTTCATCCCATAGTGCAGCCTTTTCCCATTCAGATTCTGTTGGTAATCTTTTACCAGCCCATTTACAAAATGCCATTGCTTCGTAAAAACTCACATGGCAAACTGGTTCATCAGGATTAATCTTTCGTTTACCAATAAAGTCTCTCACAAACCATCCATCACCTTCTTTCTCCCAATACATTGGTGCTTTCCACTCATTTTTCTTTACAATATCCCATCCATCTGAAAGCCAGAACGAAAAGTTGTCATATCCACCATCCTCAATAAATTCTAGATACTGTACATTTGTAACTGGAAAATTTTCAATCTGAAAATTGTTAAGGTATACTTTATGCTCAGGTAATTCAATGTCATAGCAAAAATCATTACCCGAATATCCCATATTGTAGATGCCTCCTGGAATTTTGATAGATTTTCGCTTCAAACCAGATAGTTTTTCTACATTTATCATCTTGACAGGTCTATAATGATCACCAAGTAGATGTTGTAAGTCATAAACAAGCAATTCCTGATGCTGACATTCATGATGGATTGACATAGTAAATAGATAAGATGCTTCTGAGGTTAGTGGATTCTGCAAAACGTCTGTAACTTTTTTGGTAATTAGATCATAGTATTCTAGAATTTGAGCAGTTGTTGGTCTTGACACCAGTCCACGTTTTGCTTTATCGTGTGGGTTTCCAAATTGGTTGTAGTATGAATTAAGGTATTTTGAGAATTCCTCTGAATAAAATTCATAATTTTTTTGTATTTTACTCAAAACAATCTCATTTAACCAACTAACATGTCCTACGTGCCATTTTACTGGACTCGTAAAATATGCTGTCTGCACTCCGAAATCATCTTTTTCCAACGTTTTTACTAGTTCTAGAGTTCTGGAGCGAGTTTCTTCAAATTGTTTT
>CAZBHD010000118.1:0-8236 GCA_964491985.1 uncultured Candidatus Nitrosopelagicus sp.
GTTGTTGATACTGAAGACCTTGGATTCTTTGAGAAAGGTAAAGGCGCAACTGCTGCCCGTCAAGGAGAAACAAAGCTAAATAGTACAATTTCAATTAATCCATCGGGTGGATTGAAATCAAAAGGCCATCCAATAGGTGCGACAGGCGTTGGTCAAGTAGTAGAAGTTTTTGAACAATTAACAGGTAATGCTGGAGAAAGAACAGTTAATGATGCTAAAATAGGATTAACACAGAACTTCGGTGCAACTGGTGCTAGTTGTGCAGTTCATATTTTCCAAAGTGTGTAAATTGTCAGCAAAACCTGAGTTTATTGAGAATGCTAAGGCAGGTAATGTTCTAGCTAGAAAATGTACTAAATGTGGTGAATTACATCTTGCAACAGTATATTTCTGTAAAAAATGTGGTAACAAGGATTTTGAGGATGCCATAATAGAGGGTAAAGGAAAAATTGTAACATACACAATAATGACTGTACCTCCTGAGGGCTTTGAAGAATTTGCACCTTATGCGTGGGCAGTCATGGAATTAAACGATGTCTCAGGCGTCAGAATATCTGGATTTTTACCACATATCACTACACCGTCTGATCTCCCGATTGGCACTCTAGCCAAGATTGCCGGATTTGATCAACGTGGAATAGTTCTAGAAAAACAGTAAAATTTTTTATTGTATTAATTAAAATTTCTTTTCTTAATTTTTATACTTGATGTAGATATTTTTTTTTCATGTCAGTTGAAATTGTTTGTGGAAAATGTGGAAAAAATATTAACACCATGAAGATGTTAAAATCTGTAAAAGATATTATGAAACACCATGACAATAAGTGTCCACATTGTGGCCAAAAACTCTCATCACTTGACTTCTCAACTGATATCCAAAAAAAAGAATAACAGATCTATATAATAATTACAAAGTTTATTAGTTAATTTTTTTTTACCTAATCAATGGGGAAGAGTACAGAAGATTTTGATGAAGAATTAGATCTCGAAGTGGATACAGGGATTGATGATGACGACGATCTTGAACTAGATGATTCCAACTCCGAAGGAGGTGGAATGCTACAATCAACATCAAAACGCGTAAGAATGATTTTCTCTGTCATGGCAAGCCCAAACAGAATTGATATTCTTAGGATATTAAATTCAAAAGGTCCTCTTACATACTCCGAACTTAAATCCCTGGCTGGATTCAAATCCAAAAAAGAGAGTGGTAAATTTGCTTATCATCTCAGAAAATTATTGAGACAGTCTTTAGTTGCGTTAAATAAATCTGAAAGACGATATACCATTACAAATCTAGGTAAATTGGTTTTAAGTCTTGCACGTCAGATTGAGGAGCGTTCTATTATTGAAAGTGGTAAGATGTATGTTCGTACATCACATGACTCAATTGAAGAATTCAATTCTCATAAGATTATACAATCATTGGTTCGTGAAGGAAGTCTTCCATTAGAACTATCTCAAAAAATTACTGAAGAAGTTGAAAACCGTATTTATAAATTTCAGACCACGTACCTTACTGGCTCGCTTATTCGTGAAATGGTGAATAATGTACTATTAGAACATGGTCATGAAGAGTATAGAAACAAGTTAGCTAGGCTCGGAATGCCAGTGTTTGATATACAAGAAATGTTCACAAATGTTGAAAATATACAAAATGGTGTTGAGGATCTGTTGTTTCAGAGTGGAAAAAATGTTCTTGCTGATTATTTACTCACAAATACACTACCAAAAGATATAGCAGACGCTCACATGTCAGGCGATATACACATATCTAATCCTGGTTTATGGTCAGCGGTTCCTGACATAGCATTTCTAAACCTTAAAGAATTTGTTGAAAATGGAATACAACTCCAAGGGAAATATCTTGGTGTAACAAGATCATCACCACCTAAGACATTAGATGATTTGTCAACACTGCTTTCTACATTCTTAATGTTAATCTCCAAAGAAGCATCACAAGAAATTGTTATTGATGAACTTATACCAACGTTAACAAAACATTCGAAGAATACCTCAGAAATCGAAAAGATGTTAGTCAAAGTATTTACATTATCTTCAACTTCAATCACTTTTGATAGATCACCCACAGTAATTTCATTTAGAATACCTCTATCTGCTGATCAAAAAATTATACACGCAGTATTAGATGCATACAAATCTTATGTACAATTAACACCATTACCAAGGATTGGATTGATTATTGATTACGAAAAGGGAAAAATCTCTAGTGTTTCTAGTGCCTTGTCAGATGTTATTTCGATCGGGGGTAACGTCATTTTCTCAAAAGGTGTATGTTCAACACATGGAATAAGGATGCAAGAGAAAGCTACTACAACATCAATCACATTAGGTTCTGTAACAATCAATCTTCCACGACTCGCCTTTGAATCAAATAAAGATGAAACTTACTTTAGAGCACGATTAGCCTTATTGATGAAGCCTGTAATCTCTGCTATGGCAATACGAAAGAAAGACATATCAGATCTTACACGCCGTGGTGTAAATCCAATTCTTGCAAGTAGTACACAATTCATGCAAAGAAGTAATGTATCATTGATCATTAATCTTGTCGGTCTGAAAGAGGCTGTTTTTAATATTCTAGATCATAAAGAAGAGAATGACGGAAATGAAATTATGGATAAAGTACTTGAAACTGCAATTGATATAGCATCTAAAAAAGGAGAAGAAGTTGGTATTGATATCAAGATTGTAATGGTTGATAGTGATGGAATATCACGATTTGTCACACTTGATGGAGAAAAATATGGTAAGAATTCAGTAGTAGAAATAACGGATGATGGGACATATTCCCAAGGGTTATTGATTGATGGGCTCGAACTTGGCTCTATGAATGCCAAAAATGGTACAATTGTTAAGTGTAATAAGACTATAAAGGCTCTAAACGGTGGTAGCATGACTAGGATCCATATACCTAGCAAGTCAAAGACCTCAGAAATTAAAGCAATTATTGAGAAGGCATCTTCACTAATTTCGTCATTTAAGCCAATTAGACATGTTGCGATATGTGGTAATTGTGGCTACAAAGATGAAAAACTAGTAGACAAATGCCCATCTTGCAAATCAACATACATAATTTAAAACGAAATTCGTTTTTATTTAATTACTGCACTAGGATCTAAGCTGTAAAATTATTTTGCAAACTCCCATTACCAAATACCAGAACGAAATTTTTTGTAGCGTTGTGAAAAATGTTTAGCTCCAACTATACAACTAATTGCCATAGAACTTTTATGGCTAATCATTCTTACTATCTTTGGGGATTATGTTTTGGTTGAAAATTCACAAGTAGAGAGTTCTTTCGCGGAAATTCGTAAGAGAAACGGAAAAACATCAAAGTTTGATCAGAATAAAATTACGAATGCGATCTATAAGGCTTTAATGGCAACAAATAAAGGTGATCGCTCATTAGCTGAGGAACTAGCAAATGGAGTATTAGAAAAACTAGCCACACAGGGTTTTTCCACTACAAACTCACCAAGTGTTGAGGATATACAAGACATGGTAGAATCAACCCTAATTGAACAAGGTCATAGTGAGATCGCAAAGGCTTACATACTTTACAGACATGAGAGGAGAAAAGTACGCGATGAAAAGATGAAAGTGTTAAACACTCAGACACTGGATTCCGTATCAAAGAACTTCGACCTTAATTGTTTGCGTGTTCTAGCCTCGAGATATCTTCTACGAAATAACAAAAGCGAAATAACTGAAAGTCCATCCGCAATGTTTGAACGAGTTGCAATTCTAATTGGAATTGGTGATTTACTACATGATGATCAAATATTCAGCAATTCAGGAAATCTACAACAAGATGTAGCTGAGGCAGAAGAATATCTCTCAAAACTAGATCAGTTTAATTATAAATTTAAGATAGGTGACTATTATCTAAACCAATACCACTTTAGGGGACTTGTTAATGCCTACATCGATATTGCAAAGAGAGGAAAAGCAAAAATTGGATTTAAACAACTCTTAACACAACTCGCTGCAAAGAAATTTTCAGAATATGAGACACGAATAACTGAATACCTTGATTTAATGACATCTCAAACATTCCTTCCAAATTCACCAACAATGATGAATGCAGGTGGTCGCTTAGGTCAACTCTCTGCATGTTTTGTGCTTGGAATGCCTGATGATATGGCAGGAATAATGAAATCAACATCTGATGCCGCATTAATCTTCAAATCCGGCGGTGGTGTTGGAATTAATTACTCAGAATTACGAGAAGAAGGTGATATAGTAGCCTCTACATCCGGTGTAGCCTCAGGTCCCGTTACATTCATGAACATAATCAACACTGTAACCGAGGTTGTAAAGCAGGGAGGAAAAAGAAGAGGAGCAAATATGGGCATTATGGATGTATGGCATCCAGACATTGAGAAATTTATTACAAACAAAACAGAACCAGGAATTCTAGAGAACTTTAATGTGAGCGTAGGAATATGGGATGACTTTTGGGATGCATTAGTAAATTCTAACGATGGAACATATACATTACGAAGTACACGTGACAAGGAAGCTGTACGAGAAATAAATGCACACCATCTTATTGATCTAATTGCAACATCAGCTTGGAAGAGTGCAGAGCCAGGACTGATTTTCTTTGATAACATAAACAAGTATAATGTATTTGCAAAAGCAAGAGGTGGACCACTAAAAGCTACTAACCCATGTGGAGAACAAAGTCTCTATCCGTACGAATCATGTAACCTTGGTTCAATTAACTTAGCAATACTTACAAAAAGAAAAGCTGATGGACAATATGAATTTGATTGGCAGGGATATGAAGAAACAATTAGAAAGACAACCAGGTTCTTAGATAACGTAATTGATGTTAATCATTATCCTGTTCCAGAAATTAATATAGCATCAAAAGATTCTCGACGGATAGGATTAGGCGTAATGGGCGTTGCCGATCTGTTATACAAGCTAAGAATTCCATATAATTCTCAAGAAGGATATGAGTTTATGGGCAAATTATCCGAAGCTTTGTCTTACTATTCAATGGAAGAAAGTGTAGCACTTGCGCAATCACGTGGTGCATTTCCATTGTGCTCAAAGACAGAATTCCCTGATGGAAAGATCCCAATTTCAGGTTACTATGAAAAGGCAAAACATTCACATTCTTATGACTGGGATGCACTGATCGCAAAAATCCAAAAATATGGAATAAGAAACGTGTTAACTACAACTGTGGCACCAACTGGTACATTGTCAATGATTGCTGATTGTTCCAATGGAATGGAACCAACATTTGCTTTAGTGTTCGAAAAGAGAGTAACAGTTGGAAGATTCTTTTACACAAATAAGATATTCGAGCAAGTTCTAAAAGAAAACGGACTTTACAGCGACGAACTTCTAGCAAAGATTGCCGATAATTACGGTTCTGTTAAAGGAATTGACGAGATACCAGAATGGATACAAAATATCTTTGTTACAGCGATGGACATACACTGGTCTGATCATCTTATGGCTCAGGCAGTATGGCAAGACTGGATTGGTAACGCAATTGCAAAGACAATCAACATGCCAAATGATGTCTCTGCAGAGGACGTCAAGGCTGCATATCTACTAGCACATGAGATTGGACTTAAAGGGATTACAGTCTATCGTGATGGTTCTAGACACCAACAGGTTCTTCACATGACAAGCGATAACGCAGAAAAGACGTTCGAGGTTCCTGCCACACAGTATCTTTATGATTACATCCAAGATAATATCTCTAATCCGTACATCTCGAAGCAGATACATGAGGCATTAAAAATAGCACCACCACAAGAAAAACCAAGAGAAGTTATAATAGAAAAAGACGGTAACATAGAGGAAAATCTGTGTCCTACATGTAAGAATAAACTGGTACTAATAGAAGGTTGCAGTATTTGTATTGAATGTGGATATAGCGGTTGTACATCTGGATAAATCAATTTCAATGGAAATCTAGACTCTATATACTATCAACTCAAAAAATAAATTTTCGAATTTTTCTATGCTAACACTAATTCTTGCAGAATCAGCATTAGAAATTGTACCTAAGGAATTACAAAATCATGCATCCGTGACTTCATATTGTAAAAGGAATAAAAAAAATCCATCTGATATATTACTTGATAATTCATGGCATTTTTCTGCAATGAAAGGAATTAAAAATGAAATAAAACGTGGGCGACCTGACATCATACATCTTACACTTTTAGCAATATGTAATACACCGCTATATAGAAAAAAGAAACTAACCGTGTTTGTTCATACTATTAATGATCAAGTTATTTCTATATCAGACGACATTAGATTACCAAAATCATATCATCGGTTCCAAGGATTAATTGAAAAATTATTCAAACAAAACAAGATCGAGGCAGATAATACAACATTACTTGAATTACATGATATGACATTTGAAGAATTGCTAGCAAAGATTAAACCTAGTAAAACATTTGGATTCTCAACTACAGGAAGTAAAAGTACATTTCAGGATGTGGCACAAGCAATAACTGAAGATTCTTGTATTGTAGTCGGTGGATTTCAAAAAGGGCATTTTAACGAAAAAACTCTAAACCAGTTTAACGAATTGAAATCACTACATTCTGATTCTTTGGAGGCGCATATAGTGGCAAGCAGAATTCTATATGAATATGAAAAAACCATTTTTATTTAGGAAGAAATTTTTTCCCCTTTATGCAGTCATAGTATAGCCTGGTTAGTATTCGGGGTTTCCAACCCTGTGACGCGGGTTCGAATCCCGCTGACTGCATTTATAATTAATTTTTTTAGAAGGTTTGTTGTAGAAAACTATGAAAAGCTCAAAAAAAGAAATGGCCACACAACGAATCCTAAGTTTATTTAATAGCGCGGTTTCAAACGTTCGCAATGATCCTAAACTAGCGGAAAGACAAGCACAGGCTGCAAGAAAAATATCTATGAAATTTAAAATAAAAATGCCATGGTCTATACAATCAAGTTTTTGCAAAAAATGTAAAAAATTCATTGTACCATCTGTAACCTCAAAAGTTAGGATTGGACGAAGTAATGTAAAATCTATACGTATAACTTGTAATTTCTGTAATCACACATACAGAAAACTAATAGATCAATGATTTATAAAACGACTATCAAATTTTTTAACAGATGGCAAAAGTCTATGATGTACCAGCAGATGAACTGATCTCAAGATTAACTAATGTACTAAAAAATGAAGAAATTCCTGCTCCTAATTGGGCAATGTTTGTAAAAACTGGTGCACATGCAGATAAACCACCACAGAAATCTGATTGGTGGTATACAAGATGTGCCTCAATACTGCGTAAAATTTACCTTCACGGTCCTCTTACCGTAAATGATCTTAGAACAATTTATGGTGATGGGAAAAGAAAAATGTATTATGGTGCCAGGCATCACAAAGATGCAAGCGGTGCAGTAATCAGAAATGCAATTCATGGTCTTGAAAAACTAGGTTATCTTGAGAAGGTTGAAAAGAAAGGTAGCGTTATTTCTCGTCAAGGAATGCAGAAACTAGACAAACTCTCTACTGAGATTCTTAATGAGCTGATCAAGGCTAAACCAAAACTCAAAATTTACTCTTAGTGATTTCATGACTAGTCCTAATGATGACCATTCAGGACAGCCTACAGAAGAACAGATTAATGCACAAAAAGAAATAATGTTAAAACAAATTCTTTCATCAGAAGCTAGATTGCGTCTTAATAATGTAAGAATGGTAAAACCTGAACTTGCAAATCTAGTTGAAAACTATCTAATTGGATTATCCGCACAAGGAAAGGCGCAAGGACAAATTACAGATCAACAATTAAAGCAAATTTTATTGTCAGCACAGCAACCAAAACGTGAATTTAAAATTAATAGAGTATGATCTCAAGAAAATATAATTAGGGGTAAAAACGGTCAATCTTCATGAAAGCAGTTGTATATCGTGAATATGCACCAGACGATGATTATTCTAAAATTCTCAAGGTTGAAGATATTGATGATCCAAAACCCAAACCAAATGAGGTTGTGTTAAAACTAAAAGCAGCAGCACTCAACTATAATGACATTTGGGGAATGAGAGGACAACCAATTGCAATACCATTACCTCATGTATCTGGTTCAGATGCAGCAGGAGATGTTGTTGAAGTTGGAGAAGATGTTCAAAATATTAAAGTTGGTGATAGAGTTGTAACTCATTCAAATCTTGCATGTAGAGTTTGTGAAA
>CAZBHD010000119.1:0-6428 GCA_964491985.1 uncultured Candidatus Nitrosopelagicus sp.
ACCACACACTACCTGACCCATACAGTACTTCTGATGACATTGACGTATCTGCCACTGCCGTAATAGGCACTTCAACTCCACCTCTTGAGAGAGCACCAGTTGCTAACGCAAGAGTTGTTGACGCATTTGGTAACTCACTAGCTGAGGTATCAGTTGATCAACAAGTACAGATTGAAGCTGACTTAGTAAACGGACAAGATGGTGATCAGTCATTTGCATACTTAGTACAAGTACAGGATAGTGATGGAGTTACAGTATCATTAGCATGGATAACAGGACAGCTAGCTGCAGGTCAATCCTTCAGCCCAGCATTGTCATGGATACCTGACGCATCTGGTTCATACGAGGCAACTGTCTTTGTATGGGAGAGCGTAGATAATCCAACTGCATTATCCGATACGGCATCAGTTTCTATAACTGTAGTATAACATCGTTAGACAATCAAACTTTCCCTTTTTTCTTTTTTTTGAACACCAGTTAACGATAGTTATGCACTAAAACCTAGACCAAACTATCAGAAGTCATATCTATAACCTAATTAACAATAAAACAAAATGAAAATTCTTACAATAATTATATCACTCGTGTTACTGTCTCCAGTTTTGTTTACAAATGGGTTTGCAGAACTCAATGCATCAACAAGCCAGATGGTCTATGCACCTGGAGAACCATTGTTTGTATATGGGCAAGGACTATCAAATGAGCCTATCATATTACGATTGTATGCACCAGATAATACAATAGCCGAATTCCAACAAATTATGACATCAGACAGCGGCAACTTTGAGTATTCTCTATTGCACTGGGGTCAACCAACAGCAAATCTTCCATACGGTTCGTATACTTTAGAAGTAATTAGCACTCAACAAGACGGCATATCTAAAACATTTGATCTTAAATTTGCTTCAACATCAGAACTTTCTAGTGTATCAATAGACAGAAACATTAGAACTACAGTATTTGCACCAGAAACCGGTGCAGTCGGCAGTCTGTTTAGGGTTTTTGTGCAGACATCTATTGATGGACTATTAATTGGAACTGATCCACAAGCAATTCTGGGAACATCACACGTTCATTTGCCAAATGGCCAAGTAGAAAATCTTGATGAAGTCCTAAGTACATTACATCAAGGTTTGTACTTTGTAGATTACTTTCCTGGATTAGAAGGAACCTATGTCTTTCATATGGTTGCATTTGATGAAGGAAACATTTCACATGGTAGTGCTGCAACACATGTACTTACACAAGACATTAGTGGAATCTCTGAACAGATTATAGAATTAAATCAAGTTCTAGATGAGACTGAAAAAGAACTTGAGGTACTGAAAGCAGAAACCTCAAAATTTGGTGCAATATTAGACAGTGCAAGTACAAACATTGATGAAAGCGTTACCACAATTTCTAACTCGGTGTCAAATATGGAAGAAGGCTCATCCCAGCTTAATGCATTATTATTCCCAATTGTATCATCTATTGCAATAATTCTTGCCTTACAGATTGTTATTATTGCAAGAAGAAGATAATTATAATTATTCTAAAAACGTGTTTATGATCATGTTCAAACTGGCACCACTCTTTTTTGTTTTATTACTTGTACCAATTATAGCTACTCAATCATTTGCATATTTCGGAGGTGATATGGTTGAAAAAAACTCATCACCTCTTAATCTGAATATTCTGGATAAAACTTCTGACATAATTACAATTAACGAATTGGATAATGATGAAAAGTTAAAACGATACATTGTATTCGGTCATGGGTCTGTAAATGATATACGTTATCTAACAAATGGAATCTCTAATTCCATCTCTTCTTCTAATGGATTTTTCTCAATTATAACACTACCTGAGAATAATATTCCACTCTTGGAATCAACAGGACTTCATATAATGGAAGATTTTTCTTTAGACTTTCATTCCAGATATACAAAGTATGATCCACACTCAGAAATTTCTGAGATAGGTAACATTGCAAATTCCAGGGAGGTACATAATCTGTATAATGTTACTGGCAAGGATGTTACAATCGCGATAGTAGATACTGGAGTTGACTTTTCAAACCCAGATATACAACATGCAGTTGCACGGGATGATGAAAATAAACCAATCATGCTTGATCCTGACGGTCAGGGAATAATCATAACCAATGCCACATTTACAGCTAATATAGACAAATACGGAACACTGAAAAATTTTTCATCATACAAAATGGCTGGATTAAATACCACCTCAACAGTATACGCTAAAGCAAAAAATGGTGGTGTGTTCCTAAATCTTGCTCAAAATGGTGATGGTACAAGTTTTCCAGTCTATAATTCACTGTATCCTATGATTGGAAGTTCTCCATTATTGAATGGAACAATCAGTGACGACATGAAGATTGGTGCAAATATGCATGATTATATCGTTTCACAAAGTGGAGTTTATCGTTTAGGTGTTATGTATCAAGCAGCATTATCTAAACTACAAGTAGTTCCGGTATTAGTTACTGATTCCGAAAAACCAGGAATTTATGATACAATTACAGCTGACATGTCAACATCATGGAAAGACTATACGAGAAATAATGGAGAAGATGAACCTGATTATGATTTTGATTTTACAGATGAAACTCCAAGAAAGATAGGCGATGGAAATGAGTTTTTAATCTATGATTTCGATGATGATGGAGAATTCGATTATAGCGCGGGAACAATTGGAGCCCAGGTTCTTGATATTTATGGTGTAATTAACAATAAATCAGAGATAGATGACACAATAGGCGCAATAAATGGAACATTGTTAGCGCCGATGGATAATGATGGAGAGTTTTTTGGTGTAATGACTGATCCATATGGACATGGAACCTCAAGTGCTGCAACAATTGTTTCAAAAGGAATTCAACAATATGACATTTACAATAATACTAAGAAATTTACAATCAAAGGTATTGCACCTGATGCAAAAATAATTCCCGTCAAGGCGTTATGGTTTGGTGACATTGTTTATGGATGGTTATGGTCTGCAGGCTTCGACAATGATGATGTAGAGTGGAAATTTTCTGGATCACCTCGAGCAGATATAATTTCTAACAGTTGGGGTGTGTCACAATTCCCAGCATTTCAGTATGCACCAGGTCATGATCTAATATCATTAATCACAAATGCATTGTATACACCAGGTTCATTTTCTGATGATTATCCAGGTGTATTGATTGTAGTTAGTGCAGGCAATTCAGGTCATGGATATGGTACCATTGGCCTACCAGCTGCTTCACCATCTGCCATCACTGTGGGTGCAACAACAAATAACATGTTCGTTGGTTATGAACCATTCAAAGATGAACCAAGGTTTGGAAACACAACAACTCATGCAGATGATGTTATAGATTTCTCAAGTCGAGGTCCAAGTATAATTGGTGATCCAAAACCAGATTTAATGAGTGTTGGTGCATATGGTTTTACGCCAACTATGATTACAAAAACTTCGGAGGATTCTACTGACGAACCATTTAGTTTGTTTGGTGGAACAAGTATGTCTGCGCCAATTGTTTCTGGAAGCGCAGCTCTTGTTATCCAAAGTCTTAATGAAAAATCTGAAGATTTTGCACCATATGATGTAAAAAACATACTAATGTCATCTGCAACTGATCTACAAAACGATGTATTTACTCGAGGTTCAGGATTAGTAGACTCACTTCAAGCAGTACGAATTGTTAACGGGCATGGTGGAACATTTATTGTGCATAATTCAATGGGAACATCAAACATCAAATCCGTTCTTCATGATTCAATAGATAATGTTAATTCAACAGCATTTGGATTTGAACGATTTACAATACCACTCGAAGATGTGCCACAAACTAGCTGGTTTGCAGGAAGGCTAGAACCAGGCAAAACCAGTACAACAACATTTACCATTGAAAATCCTACAACCAAAACACTGGACATACGAATAATCCCTCAGAAACTTAAGTTATTTGAAAAACAGACTTTAGAAGGGATAACGGAAACTCATCTACAAGATTCAATTTTAAACAAATCCAAAACTTATAGACCGAACTACATTCCTATTGCTAACTTCACATCTGATAATTATAGCAATCAAAATTCAACATCTAAAACTAATTTTCCAGATGACACTTCATTACTAGTTTTGAACGCAAATTTTGAGTTTGAAAGCTTCATGAACCAAACCAATCCAATTTATGCAGATGATTTACGAATATCATCTCTTTATCTCTACGATTGGAATGATAAAAATAGTGACACTGAAATTTCAAGCGATGAACTTTCGCTAGTAAATAGAGGTGGTTCTTGGGGTACTGTGCAAGAATTACGTGTTACCGAGCCAGAGGAGAAATTTGAAGATACACCAGTAGTTGGTGTATATCCTGTCCCATCAAGATTTTCATTTTGGACTGGCGGCATAAATCAAAATTCAACAGCAATGAATTATTCATTAACCGTAAATTATTTCGGAAAAGATTCTTGGGATGCTTTATCAGTTGAAAAAAATAATGTTTCCATCCCACCATTGAGTAGTGTTGAAATCAATTCAACTATAAAAACAACCGCAGATCAACAAACTGGAATATACGATGGATTTTTACTGTTCGATGGAGAATTTCATAAACTAAACGTTCCAATTAGTTATGTAATTAAACATTCAGCAGAAAAAGATACTCCAGTTGTAATTCAAGGAGAAAAAAATAGTGTCAACTATGGAAATGGTTTTGTTAAGGGCGCATTTGATATGACAAACCGTTACATGGCTGGTGATTGGAGACAATATTTCGTAGATATTGATGATGAAACAATTAACTCTGGTGGAATAGAATTCTCGTGGAAAGAAAAGAACACAAATCTTTCTGTTTTTGCTTTGGATCCACAAGGAAAGATTGTTTCAACCAACGTACCAACTGGCGTATTTGGTCATTTTATGGGCTGGCCTTCGCTTGATTGGCTTGGTACAACTCCATTTAGTGAGGGTGGTGGATTTTTCCCTGTTAAAAACAAGGATGACACATCTACTGTATTGTTTGTACCAATTAATCAAACAGGAACTTATTCATTTTTAGTACACTCAACATTATTTGAGGGTAAAGATATTACAGAGCCAATTACACTTGCAGCAAAATTCACCACAATAACTCCTGATAATACACCTCCAGAGATAATATTAGATCTACCAAAAGTTATTAATGCAGAAAATAAAATTTTACCTGAAATAATAGAGGATAACTTAGCTAACGTTGTTTATCTTCTAGATGGGCACAAGATTACAGTTACAGCAGATGGCTTTGACTTGGCAGATGTTTCTAACGGTTTACACACTCTAACAATTAATGCAAATGATCGTATGGGTCTCGAATCAACCAAATCTTTTGATTTTATATTAGATACTGAAGCACCAGAATTAGAAATAAAATCACCAAAAAATAATACTTCAGTCTCAAATAGCCTCTTTATTGATCTAAGACTAACTGACGATAATCTACCTTCAGAAGACAAGATCGCGTTCCTACTACCAACTGGTGAAAGAATTGTAGACAAAACAACATATTCATTCAATACTACAGATATAGAAGATGGTCAATACCAGATTAACATACTGGTAACTGATAAAGCAGGAAATTCATTAAGTCGAGATGTTATGTTTACAGTAGATCATACAATAGTAGATGTTGTCCCAGAAATCTCAGAACAAATAGAATTTGATCCTACTCTAATATTGATTATAGCAATAATTGGAATAGCGATCATAGCAGGAGTAGTGTTTTCACAAAGAAAACGAAAAACAGTTCCCGCTTCATGAAATAAGGTTTATAACCAATCTGAGAAGATTTGAAACTAAATGTCTGGTCAGGGTACTGGTAATTTATCTAGAAGAGATTTTCTAAAATTAATGGGTGCTGCTGGTACAGGTCTTGCTTTTGCACCTTTTGTTCCATGGGGAACTTTTCTTCCAAATCCATCCTCTGCTGCTTCTGAAAAAGTTCCAGTTGAATTACCAGATGGAACTCAAGCCAACGTTAACACTTTTCCAATAAATCATGCAGAAGTCATTACTTATCCAAGAACCGGTGATAGTGTTTTAGATGAAGAAGCATTTCGAAAATGGCAATTTATTAGACTGCCTGAAAAATATGGTGGTGATAATAACGCTGTGTCATCATTTAGAGCATACAGTATGATCTGCTTGCATCTTTGGTGTGTATGGAAATACTGGCCACAAGAAGGGCGTATGAGAGGTGAATGTCCTTGTCATGGAAGTATGTATGATCCAAGAACCGGAACAGCATTTGTAGGACCAGCATCATTACAAGCTGCACCATCTGACACTTTACCAGAACTAAACTTTGAAGCTGATTCTGATGGTTATCTTTTCATATTACCACCTATATGGGGACCAAACGCAAATGGAGTAGTAGGATATGGCCGCCACGC
>CAZBHD010000120.1:0-3217 GCA_964491985.1 uncultured Candidatus Nitrosopelagicus sp.
AGCGTGCAGGAAATGCTTCATTAGAGGAATTTGTAATGGCATTAAACAGCCTTCAATTTGAAAATAAATGGGAGACTAACATTAACACTAAATTACTTTATGAGACATCACGATATGTTTCAAAATTAGTTGGAATTAATGTTCAGCCAAATAAGGCTATTGTGGGTGAAAATGCATTTGGTCATGAATCAGGAATTCACACTCACGGCGTATTAAGCAATCCATTAACCTACGAACCAATTAGTCCTGAGATTGTTGGTAGAACACGATGGCTCCAAGTTGGAAAACACGCTGGAATACATGGTATGAATGCAATGCTCAAAGAATACGGGATAGAACCAAACGATGAACAAACGAAACAAATTCTTGAGCAGGTAAAAAACATAGGTGATCAGGGAAAACAAGTTACAGAAGTTGAGTTATTGTCTATCGCAAATGAGATTATTGGCGAAAATAAGTTAAAGAGAATTGTCCAGTTAACAGGATTTTCTGTATCTACAGGTGTTGGTACAATGCCATACGCATTTGTCAAACTTAACATAGATGGAAAAGAAATGGTTGCCACGGATTATGGTGTTGGACCAGTAGATGCATCATTAAACGCAATTCAAAAAATCACTGGTCAAATAACTGACGAAGTTAGATTAAAGGAATATAGATTAGATTCTATATCTGGTGGCGCAAATGCATTATGTGAAGTTACGGTAAAAGTTGAGGATGCACGTGGAAATATAATTTCATCAAAATCAGTTGGCGAAGATATTGTTACCACAAGTGTTCAAGCAATGGTTGACGGTATTAACAGAATAATGTTAAAGAGCCTTCTAAAAGAAAAGAAAGTTTAATCACGAGAAAAATAGGTGTTCAAATGTACAACATATCATTAATTACGGGTGACGGAATTGGTCCAGAGTTATCAGAGTCAGCTATTTCTGTATTGGAAACTATACATGACAAACTAGATGTTAAAACAAAAATAACTTCACTTGATGCAGGAGATTCTGCATTAGAGAAATTTGGTAAAGCACTACCTGATGAAACTTTTCAATCAATAAAGTCATCTGATGCATGTTTAAAAGCTCCAGTTGGAGAAAGTGCAGCCGATGTTATTGTAGTTCTTAGAAGAAAACTTGATCTATTTGCTAACATACGACCAGCCAAATCATATCCTAACACACCATCTTTACGAGATGATATCGATTTGGTAATAGTTAGGGAAAATACCGAGGACCTCTACACTGGCCAGGAATTTCTGATTGATGATGCTGCAGTCGCATTGAGAATAATTACCGAAAAAGCATCAAAAAGGATAGCAAAACATGCATTTCAGACAGCAATTCAGAGAAACCAGAAAAAACGTGTTACATGTGTCCATAAATCAAATGTAATGAGAAAGACAGATGGATTATTTGCCAAAAGTTGCCAAACTATTTCAGAGGAATTTCCTAATGTAAAATTTGACGAAATGTATGTAGATGCATGTTCTATGAATCTAATTAGGCAACCACAGGAATTTGACGTAATTGTAACCACTAACTTATTTGGTGATATACTATCAGACCAGTCATCTCAAGTAGTTGGTGGATTAGGAATGGCTCCAGCAGCAAATCTTGGTGATAATTTTGGATTGTTTGAACCAGTACATGGTGCAGCATTTGACATTGCTGGAAAGCAGATTGCAAATCCAACATCATTCATCCTATCAATCAAGATGATGCTTCAATGGCTTGGAAATAAGAATAATGATCAGAATTCAATATTTGCAGCAGATACATTAGAACAAACTGTATTAGGATTAGTTAAATCCGGAATTTTAACTAAGGATATAGGCGGAGATAAATCTACTAAAGAATTTACTAAAGAAATTACAAACGGATTAGTTTCATAAAACTATCAGTTTCTTCTTCTTGTATCCCAACCTTTAGCTGACGCATAACTTCTTTTCAGTGCAGCTAAATCACGTCTCATCCAACCGATCTTAGCCGCATTACTACGTCTTTCTGTTGTTATATTCATACAAACCAGAGATTATTATGATCAATAATCAATCTAGTCATCTTTGATTGTTTTTTTGATTTATTTTTTTGAAGTTAGTCGATCAAGATTATCAGATATGTTTTATATAAAAAAAGGAAAAATAACTGCTGTTCAGGTGTAACCTGTAAGCTAGCTTGATTTTGTTTATTACCAATTAATGATAACAATGGCATTGCATCCCATTTGTACATATATGTAGCCAGAAATGGTTTTGTGACGTTATCATATCTTGCATAGAAAGCCTCAGCCTCATTTTTGGTAGCCTCGATAACAGACATTGCAGTCTTATTATCATCAAATGAGCCACTCCAAATCATCTTTCCAGAGTTGTGCCATTCGTCAATAATTAACGAAAGTGCAGGTGTAGCGTTTGCTATTTCTTCTGCCTTTGCATCTTCTTTGAAAACACTTACAAGAACAAAAGGTTCTTTGCTATCATTCTCCATAACAAATTACTAAAATCTAATTATTAAAAACCTCTGAACTTTTCATATCTCTGTTCTATATTGTTAGAAAAAATGCCGTTAGCAATACTTCCGAACCAAAATGACGAAAGTTTGGTAAGATCAAGCGTATTGGCAAACATTACTAACGGCAATAACACTCATTAAAATTTATAATTAAAAATAATGCTGAGTGTAGGATCATATTCTCATTTTCAATAATCATAGATGAGAATACCATTACGTATGCGTTTTTCATTCTATAATCTTAGAACAGGTTTTATGTTATAAAAGGGATATAAAAAAAGCAATTTTATGAAGAAATTTAGTCTATCAATCATTGGAATTGCTGCACTAATGCTTGCAATACCAAATGCATATTCTGCTGAGCCTGATATGATAACTTACTATTCGGTTACAGAAATTACTCAAACAAGTCTCAATCTTGCTGAGCAAAGTCTAGAAGATGGTGACTTTGATTCCACCAAAAAATTTATCGAGTTTGCTTCAAAACAATTTTCAAATAATTTACAAAAATTAAGAGATGTTAATGCATCTTTAACTGACGAAGTTCACATTTCATTAATTGATCTTCAAACAAAAGAGATTATCTCTGAAAATAGATCTTCTGTCTTATCTGAATTAAATAGAATTAAAGAACTTCTTGATACTGTCCCTGAAGATCCTGAGATTATTCCAAATGTTATAGTTGCACATCTCATAATAGTTGATCAACA